>JAIINY010000102.1:0-9182 GCA_022741625.1 Prevotella sp.
GCCGAGCAGTCTATCAACGGTCTTGATGACCACCTTGATGATGTCGATGTTCTTCCACTCATTGAAACCGCCGATGTTGTAGGTCTCGGCAATCTTACCATTGTGGAAAATCATATCGATGGCACGAGCATGATCTACTACATACAACCAGTCGCGCACATTCTCACCCTTACCATATACTGGCAAAGGCTTGCGATGACGGATGTTGTTGATGAACAGCGGAATCAACTTCTCTGGGAACTGGTATGGACCGTAGTTGTTAGAGCAGTTGGTTACGATGGTTGGCATACCGTATGTATCGTGGAAAGCACGAACGAAGTGGTCTGAGCTCGCCTTAGATGCAGAATATGGAGAGTGAGGATTATACTTGGTAGTCTCCAGGAAGAACTCCTCGCCATAAGCCTCATGGTTCTTACCGCTGGATGCCTTAGTAGTGAAAGGAGCAGGAACACCCTCTGGATGAGTCATCTGCAAGGCACCATATACCTCATCGGTTGAGATGTGGTAGAATCGCTTGCCCTCATATCCATTAGGAAGGCTCTCCCAGTAAATCTTTGCCGCCTGGAGCAGAGACAAGGTACCCATCACGTTGGTCTGAGCGAAAGTGAATGGATCCTTGATACTTCTATCTACGTGGCTCTCGGCAGCGAGATGAATGATGCCATCCACCTTGTAGTCCTGCATCAACTTCAACATCAGTTCGAAATCACAGATATCACCCTTAACGAAAGTATAGTTAGGCTTGTCCTCAATGTCCTTGAGGTTTGCCAAATTACCAGCGTATGTCAACTTGTCGAGGTTGATGATGTGATACTCAGGATATTTGTTCACGAAAAGTCTTACTACGTGTGAGCCGATGAAACCAGCACCGCCCGTGATAATGATATTCTTCATTTCAATTCTTTTTTATATTATAATTATTTTGCTTCCGCCAATTCAGCGATACATTTCTTCAAACTGTCTGTCCAATATGGCACCTTGAAACCGAAGGTCTGCTTCAGCTTGCTCTTATCGAGTACAGAAAAGTGAGGACGTTTCACCGGACTAGGGAACTCCTCGCTATAGCAAGGATGGATGTCGCAGGTGTTACCGCTGAGCTCGCAGATGATCTTGGCAAAATCGAACCAGGAACATACACCCTCGTTAGAGAAGTGATAGATGCCAGTCTTGTCGAGCTGGTTGGTTTCGATGATATGAGTGATAACTGCTGCCAGATCTCCAGCATAGGTAGGAGTACCCACCTGGTCGAAAACCACCTTCAGGGTATCGTGGCTTGCCGTGAGGCTCTGCATTGTCTTCACGAAATTCTTACCCCATTGAGAATAGAGCCATGCCGTACGGATGATGATATGCTTGCAGCCGGTAGCCTCGATGCTTTTTTCTCCGGCGAGCTTGGTCTTGCCATAGACACCGAGCGGATTGGTTTCCCAATCTTCCTTGCAAGGAATGTTCTTGTCGCCCTGGAACACATAGTCTGTGCTCACATGAATCAGGGTTCCATCCACTTCCTTCATCGCCTGAGCCAAGTTGCCTGCTGCCGTATTGTTGAGCAGGTTGGCGAGATCGAAGTCGCTCTCCGCCTTATCCACGTTGGTATAGGCAGCGCAGTTAACGATAACCTGGATATCATTTTCCTTCACCTTTTCGCGGATAGCGTCGAGGTTAGTGATGTCCAATTTCTCATAGCCTTCAGCTACATCGGTGAAGACAAACTTGTGATTGCTGTTTTTGGCGCAAATCTGCATTTCATGGCCAAGCTGACCATTGGCGCCTGTAACTAATATATTCATATTTTGCTGTGATACTAGTTAATGATAATACATTATATATATAAAATATGTGGCAAAGATAATGAATTATTCCGAGTTACACAACTTTTATGAAGACAAAAAGAATCATAGTAACATAAATTATACTTTAAGGAAGTACAACCCTATAAAAACAAAAAGCCCGCCGCCTTCTTTCACAAGAAAACGACGAGTCTTTCCTAAACATAATAGTAAAGCATTGCTGCTTTTTTGAAAGCAAATAGATTCAATCAAGCAGGCTTCCTATTTTTCAATCAATCTTTCCCCTAAGAAACTAATACTGTTATTTAAATCAACATACTAAATCAACAAAAGGAATATTTATATACCTTTAAACTTTAGAAGACTTGAAGTGGTTTTTGAACCAAAGTCATTATACTGCTTTTTTGAATTCCGCTGCAAAGATACATACTTTCTTGACTACCTGTACACTCTAGTAAGCGTTTAGTAAATAGACAGTAGATTTTTAAGATACATAACCTACGGATTATCAGTATTTTAACGCATTTAAGCATTTTTATCAAAGTAAATGCTTTTATTAGAAATCTTTTCTATATCTTTGCAGCGTAAACAATAAAAATCGTGCAAAAAGACATAAATCGTACATAGTTATGAAGCAGTACATACTTTTACTATTCATCATGATACCACTTCTCTCCTACAGCAAAACCGATATGGAAAAGCTGTTGGAACGGGTTGACCACGCTATCGAAATGGATGGCTACTACCAACAACAGAAAGAGAAGAAACTCAAACGACTGAGACGAGAGGCAGGCGATGCCATCACTGCCGAGGAAAAATTATGTTATCTCGACAGCCTCTATCGTGCCTATAGTACCTATCGCTATGACTCGTCATGTGCCTATGTGAGAAAAGGACTCCAACTGGCAGAGGCTACCCACAACACCTTTTATATTACTCGCTTTAAGATACACCGGGCATCCGTGCTGTCGGTGGGAGGATTCTATGGCAAGGCGGAAGACATTCTTGAGACACTCGACCCTAAAAAAATGCCCTACGAACAGAAGCTGTATTACTACTTCACCTATGCATGGCTATTCAATTACTGGGAATCTTACGCTGCCAAATCGGAATTTCTGAACGAGTTCAAAGCTAAAAAGAAGTACTATATGGGAATTTTGCTTGAAAACTTCAATGAAAAAGACAAGAAATCCGCTTATTATCAATACCTTAAGGGCGAATATTTACTTCTCAGTTCTCCTACTCACAAGAGCGTTTTAGACTACTATCTCTATGCTTTCAAGCTGAGTTCCAAAAACGATCGATTGCATTCTATGATTGCATACGGCATTGCACGTTATTACAAAGATCTCGAACAGTCAGATCTGTACGTGAAGTATCTGGTTGAAGCCTGCATTTCTGATGAGATATGCCAACTCAAGGAAACTGCTGCACTGCAGAAACTTGCCTATTATCTCTATCAAGCAGATAAATCCAACATCAAACGTGCCACCATATATATACAGCATTCCATGGAGGACGCTCAGTTTTTTAACAACCGTCTCCGCATGATGAAGATTTCAAATATCCTGCCAGTGATTGCTACAAGCAACCAGCAGGCAGCAGAACGTTCCCGTACCCGCATGGAGATTGGACTCATCTGTGCCTGTGTCATCTTAACTATCATCCTGATTCTTACGGTAGTCAATACTAAACAGAAAAACAGTTTGAAGAAAAACCGAGAGGAGATTGCGGTACAGAACAAACAGTTGGCTGAACTCAACCTGCGACTGATGGATACCAACAAGCGACGCGAAACCTATATGAGCCTCTTCATGGATATCAGCGCCCTGTATATCCGCAAGTTGGATGACTACAGAAAACTGGTGAGCAGAAAGGTAAAAGCCAAGCAGACAGAAGACTTGCTAAAGAGCATCAACAGCTTCAAGCTGGCAGAAGAAGAATCGTCAATGTTCTACATCCGTTTCGACAAGGCTTTCATGGAATTGTATCCGAATTTCGTCCAGGAACTGAATACGCTTCTCAAGCCAGAGCACCGTATCGTGCTGCCATCTCCTACGGAGCTGACAACCGAAGTAAGAATCTATGCCCTGATGAGACTGGGCGTAACGGATAGCCAGGAAATAGCAACCCTGCTGTACTACTCTACCCAGACCATCTACAATTACAAGTCGGGAATGAGAGCCAAGGCGCTCAACAGGGAAACCTTCGAGTCGGATATCAACCGACTCTGCCACATCATATAAGGAGCTGAAGGAATTAAAGGAGTTAAAGGAATTGAAGGAGCAACTCCTTTAACTCCTTCAACTCCATAATATTAATCACGATGGATAACGGTTCCGTTAGCCTGATGGGTAGCAAGAACCAGGACTTCTGCAATCTGCACATGCTCAGGAGCACTGGCTGCATAGAAAGCCACATCCGCAATATCATCACCATTCAAAGGTTCGATACCCTGATAAACACTGGCAGCACGCTGATTATCTCCATGGAAACGGACATTAGAGAAATTCGTCTCCACTAAGCCGGGCTTGACATTGGTAACACGCACCTTGGTATGAGCCACATCAATACGCAAGCCATCGGTGATTGCCTTGACGGCAGCCTTAGTAGCACAATATACATTGCCACCAGCGTAAGCCGCATCACCAGCCACACTACCTATATTAATAATGTGTCCATGATTACGTCTCACCATACCAGGAACTATCAGACGAGTCATGGTGAGGAGTCCCTTGATATTGGTATCAATCATCTGATCCCAATCCTCGAAACTACCCTGATACTCAGGTTCCAGACCACGAGCCAAACCTGCATTATTGATCAGCACATCAATATTGCGCCAATCCTGCGGAATATAATCCACAGCCTTTCTTGCCGCTTCACGGTTACGCACATCAAAAGCCAGAGCAAGGACCTGTACCCCCTCTGCCTCCAACTCTTTCTTGAGAATTTCCAGTTTACCGGTGTTTCTACCCGTAATGATCAAATCGTAGCCACCTCTTGCAAAGCGGCGTGCACAACCCTCGCCAATTCCGCTGGTTGCACCTGTGATAAGAGCAATTTTCATATACTTTGAACTTTGATATTTGAACTTTGAACTTTATGATTAGTTTGCTTGGAGCAAAATCTTCCTGATTTCTCTATGATTCCATTACAGAATGAGAACTCTCACTTCGGCATTCGCCATTTTCTCTATCTGATTCATCGGGCGTTTGTAATACACACTCTGAATCGCCTTGTTGATGATACCATGACCAACTGCGAGTATCGTCTTATCAGGATACGCCACCTTCAACCAAGTGAGGAAGTTCTGTGCCCTCGACTTCATCCGCTCCAGGGTCTCGACATTATCCGGCCAATCCTTCGGATCTTTGGGAAGAGAAGGAATGAACTTACCCGTAAAATCTCCCCAGTCACGTTCTCTGATTAAAGGAGTCGTCTCTATTCTCTGGAGAATATCATCTTCCGTCAAGAATGCAGAAGCATCTGCAGTTCCCTTCAAGTGCATTTCTGCCTCCAAATGGGGACGGGCTATGATGGCACAAGTCTGCATACTGCGATAAAGATCGCTCGAAACGAAGACGTCAATGTGGTCACTTGCCATTTTCCTTGCCACTTCTTCAGCCTGCTGAATGCCCACGTCATTCAGCCTGCCTGGAGTCTGCCCCTGCATAATCTGGGCGGCATTATCCATGGTCTCACCATGTCGAACTAAATATAGCTTTGTCATATTGAAAATTTATCATCATCAGATGGCCATTCACCCATCTATTTTATTTTTGCTTACAAAATTACTGATAATAATTGAAATGAAGGAATAAATTGCGTTAAATATGATATAAAAGCGAGAGAAAAAACTTGTGGTATCAAAAATCTTTCGTACTTTTGCAATAGAAAGGAAATACTTTTCAGGAAAAGGAAACGCAATATTGCAACACAACATTATAAATCAATTGATATGAAAGTAATACAAAGTTCATTATTTCGAGCCTTATGCGCCATCATTGTAGGTGCTCTACTCATACAATACAGAGAACAGACAGTCACCTGGATTACCATTACCATCGGTGTATTGTTTTTCCTCTCAGGCGTATTCTCGTTACTCAGTTATATGAGTGCCAAGCGAAATGCAGAGAAAATGAAGGGACAGTATCTCTACGATGCACAAGGCAACCAGATCATAGGTATGCGCCCTAACTTTCCTCTTGTAGGACTCGGTTCACTCATCTTCGGTCTGGTACTGGCACTGATGCCGAATGTATTCATTGCCTGGCTGATGTTCATTCTCTCGGCAATACTGATTATGGGCGCCCTTACCCAAATGGCGAATCTGGTATCTGCAGCCAAGATGGGCAGAGTGGGTATCGTATATTGGCTGATGCCTACACTCCTGCTGCTGTTGGGTCTGTTTACTCTCTTCCGCCCATCCTCCATTGCCTCTGCCCCATTACTCGTCATAGGATGGGCAATGCTGGTATATGGCGTAATAGAAGCCGTCAATGCCCTGAAGGTTTCCAACAACCGACGCAGATGGCAGAAGACACAGGAAATACAAAAGAGATAATACGAAAGAGATAATACGAAAGAGATAATACGAAAAAAGCTTCTATCATGGGATTCATATCCGAATGATAGAAGCTTTTATGGTTTTAATCTACCAATCCCTCTACATATCTGCAGAGAATACCAATACCGGTAGCATTCTCTCCTCCCTGAGGAATGATGATGTCTGCATAGCGCTTGGTTGGTTCGATAAACTGTTCGTGCATTGGCTTGAGCACCTTCAGATAACGATCTACCACCATGGAAACCGTACGACCCCGATCGATGGTATCACGCTGGATATTACGGATCAGGCGTTCATCGGCATCTGTATCCACAAACACCTTCAAGTCCATCAAATCACGTAATTCCTTATCCACCAAAGTCATGATTCCCTCTATGATTATCACTGGCTTAGGTTCTACATGAATCGTTTCCTTCTCGCGGTTACACTTCAGATAACTGTAGGTAGGCTGCTCGATTGCCTTACCGGCACGAAGGTCGGCAAGCTGCTGATGAAGCAACTTCCAATCGAAGGCATCTGGATGATCGAAGTTGATGGCTCTACGCTCTTCCTCAGTCATGTGGGTTGTATCATTATAATAAGAATCCAGAGGAACAACTGCCACGAAATGAGGAGGCAAAGCTTCCACCAATCTCTTGACCACGGTAGTCTTACCGCATCCAGTACCACCAGCGATACCGATCACTGTTACTTTATTTTCTGCCATATCTCTTATTTTTCCAATATATCATTAAACATTTTCCGATAATACTCCGCCTTCTTCTCTACAGCCATCGGATAAGCCCTACTGCTGCTAGGCATACGATAGAGACGGAACTTGCGGTTTTCAAATTCAAACTCCACAAATCCTCCCATCTCCGGCTTTTCCCTGATACCGAAGTGATCGGAGAAGACTTTGGTTGCCAGCTGTCCGGCAGTAAGTACCGCCGTGCAATCAGGCAGGGAACGAAGCATACCATCCAGATCGGAAGACTGAACCACCTGCAAATCTTTGTCAGATGCCGTATTCTTGGTACGGATCACCTGCTGGGCAGTATCATAGATAGCCACCCCCTTCTGCTTCAGAAACTCCTTGATGGCATCCAGGCGATAAGTCTTGTGCTCCACATCTACAAAATGAAACTTGTCATCAAAGTAGATGATACCGAAGATTCGCCACATATCATTCTGGAAATTAGGATAATACCAGGGCATACACCAGCGCTTTTCTGCCGGTGGAAAGGTACCGAGCATCAGCAACTTGGCATTGCCCGGCAACCAGGGTTCAAAAGGATGAGACTCAATCATTTCTACTTCTTTTTTACCAGATACAGTACTACTGGCAAGTGATCGCTATATCCATTCAGCCATTTACCGCCAGCCTTGGTACGCAACGGCGCTCCCTGATAGCGACCCTCCTGCTGGATGAGATAATCTCTGCGGAACACCTGATGATTCCAGTACTTCAGACTGCGATAGCCTTTCTTCTTTCCATCCTTGTTCAGAAGATTAGGAGTCAGCACAATCTGATCGAAGAGATTCCATTTTCCTCTGTAGTAAAGAGTTCCTTTTGCTTCCTTTGCCAGGATGTTATACCAAGGGTTATACACATCCCCCTCACCTACTTCTGAGATTTCCGGCTTGGCACGGAGGACCTCATACATGCTCTTGCTGGTAGGATCATCATTCATATCTCCCATCACAAACACCTTCATCTCTGGATTCAGACGAAGCAGGGAATCCTTCACAGCCTTGGTCTGACGGGCACCACTCTCACGATAGAATGAACCGGAGAACTGACTTGGCCAGTGACAAACGATGACCGCCACATCATCCCCCGCCATCTCACCTCTCACCGTAAGGAAGCCACGGGTATAAAAGGCAGAATCCTTTGCCAACTCCTGCACATAAGGAACCAGCTTCACATTCTTCACTGTAAAAAGAGCCGGATTATAAAGCAGTGCACAGTCGATACCTCGCTTATCCGGACCTTCGATATGGCAGAACTGCATATTGCGAGCCTTCAAAGGAGGCTGGGCAGTAAGGTCTCTCAGTACATTGGCATTCTCAACCTCGGCAAGACCGATGAAGGCACAACCTGCATCAGGCAGCACATCCGTACCCATATCAGCCAAGGCACGAGACATATTCTTCAACTTACTCGTATATTTCTCGCTATTCCATCCCTTAGCAGGCAGATACTCATAATCATTCTTGCCGGCATCATGACAAGTATCAAAGAGATTCTCCTGATTATAGAATCCAACGGCATAAACCTGAAACTTTTTAAGGTTGAAATTCTGCTCCGCTTTCTGCGTCCAAGCACCCAAGCCAACCATGAGCAGGGCTGCCAATAATAGCATTTGTCTTTTCATTCTTTTTCTCGCTTTAAAGTTATAACTATATGGTACATCATCTGATGTTCTCAAACTAATATGCAAAGATACCGCATTAATTACAATTATCATCATAAATGGGAATAAAATTTTGAGTTTTCATTCATTTTTAACACATCCAGCCCTCTTTTTACCACTCTAAAAAATCATATCCCACCCTATTTATATATACACAGACATCTAAATCCCCAATATTTCTAAAAAACACCGGGAAATATTTGGTGATTTCAGGAAAAAGCAGTAACTTTGCACCCTGAATTAGGTAAAGGCTATAATGGGCATGCCCTGAAGAGGGACATGAAATGATGTGAAAGCGTCCCCATAACGTCTATTTTTTAACAAATTAATAATAAATAAAAGAAAAATGAAAAAAGGTATTCATCCAGAGAACTATCGTCCTGTAGTATTTAAGGATATGTCTAACGGCGATATGTTCCTCTCTCAGTC
>JAIINY010000473.1:0-1219 GCA_022741625.1 Prevotella sp.
TGAGCCTTAATAGCTATTATTAT
Source organism: Prevotella sp. (assembly GCA_022741625.1). Taxonomy (GTDB): domain Bacteria; phylum Bacteroidota; class Bacteroidia; order Bacteroidales; family Bacteroidaceae; genus Prevotella. Next base: position 24 of record JAIINY010000473.1, read on the forward strand.
ACGGCTCCCGAGTTGGAATTGAATCATGGTTATTGTGATTTCTTCCTCTTGCCGGATTTGACGCATTATCCAACGAAGCATAGTTATATTTTGGAATTGAAATTAATTCCAAAGAAAGAAAAGGGAATGTCAGGAAAGGTGCATGAGGAGTTAATAGCCAAGCAATGGCAGGAAGCAGAACTTCAAATCAAGAAATATGCTGAAGCTCCGAGAGTTGAGGCTTTGCGACAGGAAACCCAGTTGCATAGAATCATTATGCAGTTTGATGGTTGGAAGTTGCATAGAATAGAAGAGGTGTAGATTGGGAAAGAATGAGCTGAGGCGTTATGAAGAATAAGTTTTCTTTACATTAGCTTGCCTGAGATTCTCGTATTTTCAGACGCTTATTGTTCCTTTGAGAATATCGTAAATATGAAGAGGAATAAAAACTTACTGATAATCAGGTGTTTGTGATTTCTTGACAAGATGATGCCGTTGAGGAAAATCTATAGTTGTACGACTATAACCCCTATAGTTGTACAACCATAACTCTACAGTTGTACAACCATAGCATGTATAGTCGTACAACTGTAACTTTATAGTCGTACAACTATAGGTCTTGTTCTTAATATAGAGCAGAAAACAAGGATTCCTAGCCTCTTAATCCTCTTGTTTTTATCGCTAGATTTAAAACTTGTAGGTATATGAAAATTGGTTATAAATATTGACGGGAGGTTGGAACGGACGGATGCTTGATGAGTGAATTTTTATATGTTTGCTGCAAACCTTGCAAACTTTGCGGAGACTAAGAGTTGGTACGGAGAGGGTACGGAGTTGGTACGGAGCAGGTCCAGCTCATAAGTTAATGATTCACCCTTTTTTGTTGGAATGTTCCTGATATGTTGTTGGAAAAGATAATATTAGTTGTTGGAAAAGATAGTATATGTTTTTAAGTTAATTAGTATCTCCGGTCGCACAACAGCTGTTGTGCGCTTGCATAGCAGCTGATATGCGCATGCACAACAGGTGATGTGCATGCGTAGGCCAACTGTTATGCGCCAACTGTAATTTAGACTTATGACGCCTCCTCATTGTCATTTGGTATATACAGAATGGCATTTCATACAAGACTGGTTTTGATGTTTGTAGGATAGAAATAATCTTCTTACTTTTGCGCTCGTAATCGGGAAGCGGTAGAAAAGAAAAAATCGTGGAAC
>JAIINY010000474.1:0-1208 GCA_022741625.1 Prevotella sp.
GATTTCAATCTGAAGCTGAACCTGGCAAGAGGATTCCGTGCGCCTAACATCAGCGAATTATCATCGAATGGTGTGCACGAGGGAACCCAGCGATACGAATTGGGAAATACCGGTCTGAAACCTGAGAACAGCTGGCAATTCGACCTCGGTTTGGACTATTCTTCGTCTATTATTTCGGCAGAACTCTCGCTGTTTGCCAATCGCATTAACCATTACATCTATAGCGAGAAGTTGGCAGATGAGAACAATCAGCCTATCCTCATCGACGACACGCCTGCCTATCAGTTTACTTCGGGCAACGCCCGCATTCTGGGTGGTGAGGCGAGCATCGACATCCATCCTGTAGAGCGTCTGCACTTCGGCAACACTTTTTCATATATCAACTCCGTGCAGTTGCATCAGCCATCCGAATCTAAGTATCTGCCATTCACCCCAGCTCCCCGTTGGATTTCGAATGTAAGATATGAGTTTGTCTGCAACGGCAGGACTTTCGACCATCTCTTCGTCAAGCTGCAGATGGATTGCAATCTTCGCCAGAACCATTATTTCGCAGCCAACGAGACGGAGACCGCCACGCCATCCTACACATTATTAAATATGTATGCCGGTACCGACGTGAAGCTTCACGGCAAGCGCCTTCTCTCGCTCTATCTTTCGGGCGAAAACCTTACCAATCGTGCTTACCAGAACCACCTGAGCCGCCTGAAGTATCTGGCAGTAAACACGGCTACAGGCAGAAGAGGCGTTTACAATATGGGCCGAAATTTCTGCATAAAGGTAGTAGTTCCGATAGAGCTGTAACTCCCCTTTTGGAATAAGCAATTCCTCATCAGGAATCAGAATTTTGAATAAACAAGTGCCGATAAGGATGCCAAAAGCTACTTGAAAAGCAACTTTTGGCACCATTATCGGCATTTTTTCGTCTATTTATTAGACAATCATTACCCATTTCCGATGATATTTCGTAACTTTGCACCATGATTAAGAAACAAGGAACAATATTGATTGTTGATGACAACCGCAACATTCTTACTACGGTGAGGATGCTGCTGGAACCCATATTCGATGGCATCATCACCATCGCCAACCCTAACTCCATCCCAGCCAAGCTGAGAGAGGAGCACCCCGACGTGGTGCTGCTCGACATGAACTTCTCCAGCGGAATCAATTCGGGAAACGAGGGACTGTACTGGCTCAGGGAAATCAAG
>JAIINY010000103.1:0-9069 GCA_022741625.1 Prevotella sp.
TGCTGAGTAATCATTACTCAAAAGCAAGCGTTAATTTGACTTATAGTTAAATTAGAATATCCGGGAGTTATGGAGTTAAAGCTTAGCTTTGCTTCTAACTCCCCTTTCTTTTTTATATATATTTTTGGGGTTATGAAGATATTTGCTATCGGTATGAACTATACCGAACACAATAAATCGCTGCATGGTACGTTATCTAAACCAGAGCGTCCTGTTATTTTTACCAAGGCTGATTCTGCGCTGCTCAACAACGGTAAGCCTTTCTTCATCCCGGATCATCTGGGAAGAATAGAGTATGAGACCGAGCTGGTGGTGCGCATCTGCAAGTTGGGCAAGACCATTCCGCAGCGTTTCGCCCACCGCTATTATGATGCGGTGACCGTGGGCATCGACTTTACCGCCCGCGAGATGCAGAAGAAGCTGAGAGAGGCGGGTCAGCCATGGGAGCTTGCCAAGGGCTTCGACGGTTCTGCAGCCATCGGAGAATGGGTGGATATCCAGAAGTTCCGTGACATCCAGGCTATCCACTTCCATCTCAACATCAACGGCGAGAATGTGCAGGAAGGCTGTTCGAGCGATATGCTCTACAAGGTGGATGAAATCATCTCCTACATCAGCCAGTATTTTACGCTCAAGACTGGAGACCTGCTCTATACGGGTTGTCCTACAGGATGCGGTCCGGTGAAGATCGACGACCATCTGGAGGGCTATCTCGAAGATAGAAAAGTGCTCGACTTTATGTGTAAATAGAAAGAATATATGAATAAGAGTAGAATATGGCAATACCTCTGTATCGTGGCAGTGCTGGTGCTGATGGCGCTGCCTGCTGCTGCACAGAGATTCTTCAACCTTACCTTGCAGGAGGTGAAGGTGGATTCCATATTGCCTCAATTCGTATATTCTTTGCCTTTGCAGGGTGATTATCAGGATTCTATCTATACGGTAACAGTGAAATATCCGGAGTATGTGGATATGCCTGCTACCGATATTTCTCATTACAACCGACTTTCGGGCGCTGCTCTCCCTGAGCAGGTGGCCATCTGCCAGCAGGTAACCGAATGCCGGAAACAAGGCTTGCTGGTGATTTCCTTTTCTCCTCTCGTTTTCAGGGAGCACAGATACCAGGCGCTGGTGAGCTTCATGCTGGATATCCAGGCGAAGCCGCTGAAACGTTCGCAGCAGGAAGCCCGACTGCAGACCCGCGCGGGGGAGGATTCTTCTCCCGCCTATGCCGACCATTCTGTGCTGGCAAGCGGAAAATGGGCAAAGATCAGGGTGAGCGAAACGGGTATTCATCAGTTGACTGCCGACGTGGTGCGCCGTGCCGGTTTTTCGGATATCAGCAAGGTGAAGATCTACGGTTATGGAGGAAATCTCCAGAATGAAGCGCTCTATGCCCAGGATATCCGGGAGACTGACGACCTGAAGGAGGTGCCGCAATATGTAGTGGATGGCAGACATTATTTCTACGCCCGCGGTGCGGTGAGCTGGAGCAGCCCGACGGCTACGGTGCGCACCCGCAATCCCTATTCAGACTATGGCTATTATTTCATCACCCAGAGCGATGAGTCGCCGAGTCTCTGGGCAGATTCTGCCTCTTTCGTATCTTCCTGCCATCCGATGCCGGAAGATTATCATTCTCTTTATGAAGTAGATGGGTTCAGCTGGATGCAGGGTGGAAGGAATCTCTTCCATCCTACAGCCGTCAAGGTGGGCGATACCCAGAAGGTGGTCATCACCAATCCTACCGGATGCAGCCGGGGAAAGCTGGTGGTGACTGCTACCGCCGGTACCAACACCCAGGTGCAGATCAGGAAAAACCAGAAGGAACTGGGAACCATGAGCCTCCAATTGCCTGTCAATACCAGCAGCAGTGCCTATACGGTAGGCGTGGAAAGGAGCGCCACCTATCCGCTTCAGGATTTCGGGGAGAAGGATACCATCGAGATACAGCCACTCAGCGGTGGACCAGTTCATCTGGATTATGTAGCCGTAACCTGGGAGAAGCCTGCGCCCTTTGCCGGTTTCGGAAGCCGGATTCCTGCAGCCGAGTATGTGTATGGCATCACACCGCAGGATCACCATGCCGACGGGGCTGCTGATATGGTGATCATCATCCCAACCTCGCAGAAACTGCTCAGGCAGGCACAGAGGCTCAAGAAATTCCACGAAACCCACGACGGGCTGCGGGTGAATATCGTGCCCGCCGATGAACTCTATAATGAATTCTCCAGCGGTACCCCCGATGCCAATGCCTACCGCCGCTATCTGCGGATGCTGAGCGACAGGGCGGCTACGGCTGCTGACATGCCTAAGTATCTGCTGCTCTTCGGCGACTGCGTATGGGACAACCGGATGCTCACGGCAGATTGCAGGCTGCTGAATCCGGATGATTACCTGCTCTGTCATGAGAGCGATGACTCGTTCAGCAAGACCACCTGCTACGTGAGCGACAGCTGGCTGGGAATCATCGGCGAAGGAAAGGGAGCCGATCCGAAAACCGAACTGCAGGATGTGGCGGTAGGACGATTCCCTGTGACCACGGCGCAGGAAGCCGAGATACTGGTGGACAAGACCATCAACTACAAGAAGAACGCCAATGCCGGAGCCTGGCAGAACACCCTGATGTTCATGGGCGATGACGGCAACGAGAATCTCCACATGGCGGATGCCAACGAGGTGGCAGACGATATCGCCTCGCTCTATCCGGGCTATCTCATCAGAAAGGTGATGTGGGATGCCTATACCCGCCAGACCTCCTCAACGGGAAATTCCTATCCCGAAGTTTCCAGTATCATCAGGCAGCAGCAGGCTAATGGTGCCCTGGTGATGGATTATGCCGGACATGGAAGCGAAACCCAGATTTCGCATGAAAACGTGCTCAAGATTACGGATTTCGAATCGTTCAGAAACGAGAATCTGCCGCTGTGGGTGACGGCATCCTGCGACATCATGCCCTATGACGGTACGAAATCTACCATCGGCGAGGCTGCCCTGCTGAATGAAAAAGGTGGAGCTGTGGCATTCTACGGTACCACGCGTACCGTGTTTGCCCAGCAGAACAAGTATATGAACCGCGCCTTCCTGCGCAGGGTGCTGAGCCGGGAAGACGGCAAGCCGCTTGCGATAGGCGAGGCACACCGGCTGGCGCAGAACGACGTGATGCTGGGCAATGTGATGGCGGGCGAGATAGACCGCTCGGAAAACCATCTGCAGTATGCCCTGCTCGGAGATCCTGCCCTCTCACTCAACCTGCCGATGATGAAGGTAGTGGTGGATTCCATCAACGGCATCTCCTGCCAGCGCACCGATACGGTTCCGCTGCTGAGAGCCGGAGATATAGCCAGGATTGCGGGACATGTGGAGCCGGATGTGGATTTCCAGGGGGTAGTGACGGCTACGGTAAGGGATTCCAGGGAACTGGTTACCTGCAAGCTGAATGATGCCACTGCCGACGGAGCCTCTACAGCCTTCCAGTATTACGACCGGCAGAAGACGCTCTATCAGGGTGCTGACAGCGTATCCGACGGAAAGTTCGCCTTCAGCTTTGCCGTACCCAAGGATATCAATTATTCGGGTGATACCGGACTGATGAATCTCTATGCCGTCAGCAACGACAAGGCGCTGCGGGCGAATGGAGAAAGCGCACGGTTCAAGGTGGGCGGCAGTGTGGTAGCAGAAAATGACTCCATCGGTCCGTCGGTATTCTGCTATCTGAACTCGCCTACCTTCGTGGATGGCGGCAATGTGAATACCACCCCTTATTTCGTGGCAAGGATATCCGACAAGGACGGAATCAATGCCGCAGGAAGCGGACTCGGCCATGACCTGAAGCTGGTGATAGACGGAGATCAGTCGAAGACCTACAATCTCAACGGTTATTTCTCGTATGATTTCGGAACCTATACCAGCGGTTCCACCTGCTACAGTATTCCGGAACTCCCGGCAGGCAGGCATCAGCTTACCTTCACGGCATGGGATATCCAGAACAACAGTTCTACCACCACCCTCCACTTCAATGTGGTTAGCGGTCTGGCTCCATCGCTCTTCGACGTGGGCGTGACGGAGAATCCTGCCCGCAGCACCACTACCTTTATCGTTTCTCACGACAGGGCGGAGAGCCGGATGGATGTGGTAATCGAACTCTATGATACTTCGGGCAGACAGCTCTGGCGCCATGCCGAGAGCGGAGTACCGGCTTCGGAGGTCTATACCGTGAAGTGGGATTTATCGGTAGATGGCGGTCGTCCTCTGGGTACGGGCATCTATCTGTATCGTGTCAAGGTTTCATCGGATGGCAGCAGCTATGCTTCCAAGACCCGGAAACTGATCATTATCAAATAGAAAATATCATCATATAAAATAATGTAGTATGAATAGAATCGTCAAGATATTCGCAACCGGTTTCCTCTCGGTATGGACGCTGGCGGCATCGGCGCAGAATGGAGAGGGAGACACCAAGGAGAGTCTTTTCAATCCGGTAAACTATGCCGTCATCTCTCAGACCATAGCGCCCGATGCCCGCGGCGGAGGTCTGGGTGATGTGGGTGCGGCAACCGATCCGGATGTCAACTCGCAGTATTGGAATCCGGCAAAGTATCCTTTCAACATCTCCAGGGCGGGCGTGGCGCTGAACTTCACTCCATGGCTCCGCTCGCTGGTCAACGACATGAATCTCGCCTATCTCTCGGGCTATTACCGCATAGGCGATTACAGTGCCGTATCCGCTTCGCTCCGTTACTTCAACATGGGTGAGGTGTTTCTTTCTGAGCCGGGAGAAAACGACAATACGATGACCATCAATCCCTATGAAATGTCAATCGATGTGGCTTACTCTCTGATGCTCAGCGAGAAATTCTCCCTGGCGGCAGCCATCCGGTGGATCTATTCCGACCTGCGCTTCGACTATCAGGAGGAAAATTCGCCTGCCTCGGCTTTTGCGGCGGATATCGCAGCCTATTATCAGAACTATGTCAACATCGGACCGCGAGAGTGCCAGTTGGGCGTAGGTCTGAACATTTCGAATATCGGCAGCAAGATTACCTTCAGCGGTCAGGAGTATGGCGAGTTCCTGCCTACCAATCTGCGTCTGGGTGCCTCTCTGATGATTCCTATCGACGAGTACAACCGCTTTACCATAGCCGCAGATGTCAACAAGTATCTCGTACCGACGGTTCCAGCTCAGAAGGAGGGAGAGGACAACTCGGAGTATGAAGACCGTGTGCATCGCGAATACAACGATATTTCGGGCATCAGCGGCATCTTCAGGAGCTTCAGCGATGCCCCAGGCGGATTCAAGGAAGAGCTGGAGGAAATCAACTATGGCGTAGGTGCCGAGTATGTATATAATGACAAGTTTGCCCTGCGTGCCGGTTATCATCACGAGAGCCAGAGCAAGGGCAACCGCAAGTACTTCACGGTGGGAGCCGGTTTCAAGATGAATGTCTTCTCGCTCGATGCTTCCTATGTGGTAGCCACCGCCAAGAGCAATCCGCTCGACCAGACCCTGCGCTTTACGCTGGCGTTTGATATGGACGGATTGAAAGACCTGTTCAAGCGATAGGCAGACAGAATAGAAAATATAAACATATTAATAACTTTAATCATAAATATAAGATTATGAATATACGTGTAGGATTTGGATACGATGTTCACAAGCTGGTAGAGAACCGTGACTTGTGGCTGGGTGGTATCAAGATAGATTATGAGTTGGGTTTGCTCGGCCATAGTGATGCCGACGTGTTGATTCACGCCATTTGCGATGCCCTGCTGGGTGCAGCCAATATGCGTGATATCGGTTATCATTTCCCTGATACGGCAGCAGAGACCCTTAATGTGGATTCCAAGATTCTGCTCAAGAAGACGATGGACCTGATTGCCACCAAGGGATATACCCTGGGCAACATCGATGCAACGGTCTGTGCAGAGCGTCCGAAGCTCAATCCGCATGTTCCTGCCATGAAGGAATGCCTGGCAAAAGTGATGGGTGTAGAGGAGGATCAGATCTCCATCAAGGCTACAACCACAGAGAAGTTGGGCTTTACCGGAAGAATGGAAGGAATCTCAGCCTACGCTACAGTATTGATAGAAAAGGCTTAATGAGGGTTAAAAACTCGTTAGTTTTTGATGAATTTTCTAATAATTCGTTGATTTATATCAAAAAATCTCAAAAATAATACTTTTTTTGCCGAATTATTTGGAGATTTGTAGAAAAAGTACTATCTTTGCAGCGTCAAAAGGTTAATAGATTGTTTAGGTTAGTAGTAATAGATTTAGGTTTTTAGTTATTAGGTTTTAAGGTAGATTGTTTAACAGATAATTGAGAAGGTCGTGAGACTATTTTGATTAGAATTTTTAAGTTAAACATAGTGCATGCCACAGCTCGTTGAGAGTTGTGGCATGTTTTATTTATATCCATTCCCATCATTTCATAAAAAACATTCTCTTTATCTCAGAAAAGTCTTTCTTTTTCTTCGCTAACTCAAATTTTTACATTATCTTTGCAAGCAGAATAAAAAGGATAATCATGAGAGTACTCATAGTAAATACAAGTGAGAAGGCGGGTGGAGCTGCCGTGGCTGCCAACCGCCTGATGGATGCCCTTAACAACAATGGTGTTAAGGCTAAGATGCTGGTGCGCGACAAGGTGACCGATGATATTACCGTGGTAGGGTTGCCACGCTCGTTCAGGATGCAGTGGAATTTCCTGTGGGAGCGCTGGTGCATCTTCTGCCGCCTTCATTTTTCCAGGAAGAATCTCTTTGCACTCGATATCGCCAATGCGGGATACGACATCACTTCCCTGCCGGAGTTCAAGGAGGCGGACATCATCCATCTGCACTGGATCAACCAGGGCATGCTTTCGCTGAAGACCATCCGGAAGATCATCAGCAGCGGAAAACCGATGGTATGGACCATGCACGACATCTGGCCGGCTTCATCCATCTGTCATCTCACCCTGGGTTGCCATCATTACAACAATGGCTGCGGCAACTGCAAGTATCTGCCGGGAAACGGGGGAAAGAACGATCTGTCGGCTAAGATATGGAAGAAGAAGCAGAAGGTGTATAACAGCGGGGCTCTTTCCTTTGTTACCTGCAGCAGATGGCTGGCAGCGGAAGCCCGGTTGAGCGGACTCCTGGCGGGTCATCGCATCGAGACGATTCCTAATCCGATAGATACCCATGTATATTGTCCGCAGGATAAGCTGGAATCCCGTCTGCGCACGCAGCTGCCGAAGGACAAGCGCATCATCCTCTTCATCGCCCAGAGAGCCACCAATCCTTATAAGGGCATGGATTATCTGATAGAGGCGTGCCGGCTGATGGCTGAGCAGCATCCCGAGATGAGGGAGAACACCTGCGTGGCTATCCTGGGTGGACACAGCGAGGAGTTCGAAGGCAAACTTTCGTTCCCGATCGTTTCGCTCGGTTATGTGAGTGATGACAAGCGCATCGCGGATATTTACAATGCTGCCGATGTCTTCGTGCTTCCTTCCCTGTCGGAGAATCTGCCGAATACCATCATGGAGGCGATGGCTTGCGGCGTGCCGAGCGTAGGCTTCAAGGTGGGCGGCATACCGGAGATGATCGATCATCAGAAGAACGGATATGTGGCAAACTACCGCGATGCCAAGGATCTGGCGGCTGGCATCCACTGGGTGCTGGAAGAAGCCGACCATGAGAATCTGAAGAAGGCGTGCCTGCAGAAGGTGATGCATAACTATTCGCAGCATGCGGTGGCGCTGAAATATGTTGAGGTGTATAATCAGGCGATGGCCTTTAAAAACTACCGGATATGATTAAGTTTACCGTCGTAACCTGTACCTACAATGCTGAGCGTGTGTTGCAGCGTACATTGGATAGTGTCAATAAGCAGACTTACTGCAACATCGAGCACCTGATCATAGATGGTGTTTCGAAGGACAAGACCCTGGCTATGGTTCGGGCATACCAGAACAGGGCAAAGGCTGGAGAGAATGCCCACGAAATCGTGGTGTATTCGGAACCAGACAAGGGACTCTATGACGCTATGAACAAGGGCATCGACCGTGCCACAGGCGACTATCTCGTGTTTCTGAATGCGGGAGATGTCTTTCCTTCCGACGATACCCTGGAGTATGTAGAGGGATGCGTAGGCGAGGGCGAGAACCTGCCGGGCGTGCTGTATGGAGATACTGATATCGTGAATGACGAAGGAAGATTCCTGCGCCATCGCCGTCTTTCGCCTCCCGAGAAGCTGAACTGGCGCTCGTTCAAGTGGGGGATGCTCGTCTGTCATCAGTCATTTTATGCCCGCACGGATATTGCCCGCCAAATCCATTATGATCTTCACTATCGCCTTTCGGCAGATGTGGATTGGTGCATCCGCATCATGAAGGCGGCTCAGCAGCGCCATCTTCCGTTGCGCAATGTGCATGCAGTCATCACCAACTATCTGGATGGCGGCATGTCGGTGCAGAACCACAAGGCTTCGCTCAAGGAGCGTTTCGAGGTGATGCGCAGCAACTATGGCATTGTCACCACGGTTCTGGTGCATACCTGGTTTGTGGTGAGGAGTCTCTTCAAGCGCTAGTTCGCATGGTTTTAGCAAGAAAAAATAAATTTAAATGGCAGAAACATTAAAGGAAAAAACAGCAAAGGGCCTCTTCTGGGGAGCCATGAACAATGGGGCGATGCAGGTTATCGGACTGGTATTCGGTATCGTCCTGGGCAGATTGTTGTCGAAGGAAGACTATGGAATGATGGCGATGATCAATGTGTTCCCGCTCATAGCGATAGCTCTTCAGAATAGCGGATTCGCTTCGGCTATCGGTAATCTGAAGCATCCTACAGCCAATGATTACAACTCCGTGTTTTGGTTTAATATCATAGTGGGATCTTCTCTTTATGTCATCCTTTTCTTCTGTGCCCCTTTCATAGCCGATTTCTATCATGATGAAAGGCTGGTATCCTTATGCCGGCTGGCATTCATCAATATTCTCTTTTCCAGTCTGGGTACGGCTCAGGCTGCATTCCTCTTCAAGAACATGATGGTGAAGCAGCAGGCGAAGGCAAGTATCACGGCGGT
>JAIINY010000475.1:0-1199 GCA_022741625.1 Prevotella sp.
AACTGAACGTTGTTGCCTGTGGCGGCAAACGAGGCTATATGGGGACGATGCTCTGCGAAATGGGCGTAGGCAGCACGCTCGTCGATGGTGAGCATGGTGACGGCTGCCTTCAACTGGTTCAGCTCTGAGGGCTTCATCGTGTCCAACTCCTCGCAAAGCATCAGTCCGTAGGTGGCGAGCACCAGCAGGTCATCCTTGGAGAGGCGGCTGGCGTTGGTCTTGGTGTAAAAATACTGGCGCAATTCGGGCGGCAACAACATGGCTATCCAAGTGCTCTTGCCAGAGCCCTGTGCGCCTATCAATACGATGATCACATTGTTTACCACGTCGTCGAGCGTCCATCCAGCCAGCATTCCCACGAGCCACTTGCGCAGGTAGCAGGCCCATAGCTTCTGTTGCTCCTCACCACCCTTTACGGTCACGCTGTCGGCAAGCTGTTGTATGTAGTCGGTGTCGCCCTCGTGCCATTCGGGAAGGCTATTCAGATAGTCGGTGAACGGATTGAACGGCTGCACATAGTTGCTCTCGATGACACGGAAGAAGTCTTGTACCGCGGCACGGTTTGTCTTCGACATCTCGCTCCACAGGGTGTTGACCGCACGGTCGTTGATAATCTGCCAAAGTCCGGAGGCAGAAGAATCCTCGCCCTTTCCGTCGCCTTCTTTCTTCATGCGATACTCCACCCTCATGGTAATCTGGTTGTACCTCAGATCCACGTGCTCGCCCAGAAACTGGATGATGTCGTTCACGGAAGCTGACTTGCCCGCCTCATGGCGACGGGGTTGCAGTTCGTGCTTGCGCTTGCCGTGCTCCTCAGTCTGACGGTAGCAACTGTCTACGGCAGCCTTCGGGCGTTCGTAGTCGGGAAACTCCTGACGGATGAACTCCAGGGCGGCATCGGCAGAGAAACCGAAGGCATTGAGCTTGTAGGTGAGGCACGATACATACTCATTCTTGCTGCCCGCCACATAAGTCTTCATCTCATGTTCCAGTTCCTTGGCAAGCTTGTCTTCGTAGAGGCGGTCAATCTTCTTCACCTCCCGTCGCAATCGGGCCGTGGCATTGTCCTGCAAGGTCTTCTCCTGCTGCCGTGCCACCAGCCAGTCGTAGCTGAAAGGTTCGGCATCGGGACGGTAGAAGGCATCAGGGTCGTAAGCGGCACCCATCAGTCTGCCCAGGTTGCAGCAATGCTCGTCGTA
>JAIINY010000104.1:0-9063 GCA_022741625.1 Prevotella sp.
AAGAAGCTCACCAAGATCGTGGCATACGATGACTATACCACCGGGGCTGATGATGGCGGAGGTTCTGAGAATACACCGGGTGGAGGCAATACCAGCCAGGGCACTGGCGGGGAAACCAACAAGGATAACGGCGGAACATCGCAGGGTGGCAGTGGTACCAGCCAGGGCACCGGCGGCGGTACTGACAGCGGAACTGACGGCGGCGGCGACAACGTAAATTTTTAAATCACTAATCATTAATCACTAAAAAAACTGCTTATGAAGAAAGAAACCTGGAAAACTGTATTTCAGATAGTTTTATCTATCTTGACCGCTATTGCCGCCTCTCTGGGCGTGACGAGCTGCATGTCGTAGAACAACACGAACACTAACAAGAAGTGCCGGCAAGTTAAATCTTGTCGGCACTTTTCTATTCTTATATCATCCACGCGAACAACCCACCTCCGATAAGCGTTGAGCTCGTCAGAGGCGGGTACCCACCCTCATCAAATGAATGGAATCATATAGAATGGCAGCAACAGAGTATTGCCATCTTTCATCAAATCCTTGGTGTACAGCAAGTAGCGTTGCGATACTACCTTAGAGAATTTATCGCAAAAGGCATCTAGCGACGCATGAGTTTTGTAACCAGAAGACTTCACCTCTATCGGGCAAATCTTGGTTCCAAGAGACAGGAGAAAATCTATCTCATAATTATGCGTTGCATCTTTAGCCCACGAATAATAAAACAGCTTGTTACCACTCGCCGTCAACATTTGGGCTACCAAGTTTTCATAAACATAACCCAAATTGGCAGTAAGCTTGTCACTCAACAGTTTCTCATAAATCACATTCTCCGTAAACGACTTATCCCAAAATGCCAAAGTCACAAACAAACCTGTATCAGCACAAAACAGTTTAAACTTTGAATTGTCTTGATGCAATGACATCCCTACATTGGGATCATTGGAATGATAAGCAAACAAAACGGTCTTACTATCTTCCATCTCTCGAAGTAGTCCTTGGAGCTTGTCCGTATCCACACTTCCCACAACAGAATAAGGTTTATATCGATTACTATTCTGATTCAACTGGGCAGGAATATTCAAAAACAACTGCTCTATTCTGCGAGAGGGATCTATCTTTTGAAAATCATCGAGATACAAACGAATGATATCTCGCTTCACCAAATCAACCATGCTGAGATTATTAGTCTCCAAATACTCATTTACAGCTTGAGGCATACCACCAACAAGCATATATAGACGAAGTTCCCTCATCTTTGTTCGATGAGCTTGGTCTAGCATCAGCCGCTTATCAAAGAATTGCTTGAGCAAAGGAATTGATGCCGTATCTCCCATCGCCCAACGAAATTCCTCATAATCCAATGGGTACATGGCGACTCTTTCTTCTTCACTAGGAATGGTAATGCCCTTCGTATTTTTGGTGATACTGACAAGAGACCCCGTCTCTATATAATCATACCTTCCATCCTCCACCAAATACTTGATGGCTTGTCTTGCTTTAGGGCACGCCTGTACCTCATCAAAAATGATGGCAGACTTTCTTGCTACGAGAGAAACATTATATATAGCTTGCAACTGAAGGAAAATAAAATCCAAGTCCATCAAATCGTCAAATAGTGAAACTACTCGCTTGGATGTCTTATTGAAGTCAATGAGAATATAAGAATCATACTCTTTTTGAGCAAAATCCTTCACCAGCGTTGATTTTCCCACACGTCGCGCTCCTTCTACGAGAATAGCAGTTTTCCCCTTTCTCGTATTCTTCCATTGCAGGAGTCTGTCATATAGTTTTCGTTTAAAAATTCTATTCATTTTCTTTTCTAATATTTACGATAGCTTTAACTTCTTGATTTTATGCCTTTTGGCGGTGCAAAAATACAAAAATCTCAGAAAATACGCAAATCTTTTTAGCGGAAATATTAGAAAATACGCAAATCTTTATGTCAGAAACATTAGAAAATACGCAAATCTTTATGGCAGAAACATTAGAAAATACGCAAATCTTCGGATTACCTGCAAAATGAGGATGTATCTTTTCACCAAATGTACCATGCCGAGGTGGTATCCTTTGCTCTTTAGCTGGTATCTTTTTCACCCTTGAGGTCGTAACCTTTCACCCTGAGGTCGTAACCTTTCCCCCTAATCAGGAATAGGGATTTCCCCTTCTACTTTAGGGAATCCTTCTCGTTTTTTTTCGGAAGAAAGTAGTACTTTTGCAGGCGTAAATAAGATAATGACCGAGCACTCTTTTTAAAAGGGAGCTCAAGATTATAACTTTCAAAAACAGTATCGCTTATGAAAAAAAATGAAGTAATGGCACTCATCACCACAGCCATATTGATGTTTGCCGTATGCCTCTCGGCTTCGGCTAAGGGGAAAAGAAACGTGGAGCGGGGAATGACCAAGCAGGAAGTGATTGCCATTCTCGGAGAACCTAAACTCACCAGTTTCGACATGTATGGGGACAAATGGGAATATGCTAAATATAATAATCTGTTTGGAGATTCCAAGTACATCACGGTCTTCTTCGACAGAAACGGAAAGGTTGTGCAATACGATACAAGAATCATAGAACCAAACAGTCAAACATCGAATGTACAGCAGCCACAACACCCTACTCCACCCCTCTACGATGGAAGATGTGATCCCGATGGCAGAATGGATTACGGCTATTGCCTCGATGATGCTTCCTTCTCCAAACTATATAATAAGGTAAAGAAAGCAAGCTTCGACGACAACAAGTTCGACCTGATAGAAGTGGCAAGCCTCGGCTGCTATTATTCCTGCGCCCAGGTGGTCCGCATCATGAAGATATTCCCTTTCGACGACGAACAGCTGAAAGCGCTCAAAATGATGGCGCCACATATCGTGGATCTTCAGAATACAGGTCTCATCTACCAAGTATTCAGCTTTGACAGCGAAAAGGCAAAAGCTGAGGAAATCATCAGAAATAGCAAATAACCACAGAATCAAAGGGGGTGTGTCATAAGTCACATCCAATACGCCCTGAAAGAAGAGTGTGTTTTGCATCCACACGCTCTGGGCTAGGAGCTTTTGGGCTTTCAGCCCGTCCTCGGCTGCCATTATCTAGACTTATGACACACCCTCTTTTTCTTTTCCCCTCCCTTCCATTTTTTCACAAAAATCACAAGGATTGTTAAAATTGAAACTTTATGCTAAACTTTTCCGTCTAAATGCAATCAGATTAATATCTTTCTGAAATAAATAAAACAGGTAAAAAGAAAATTGAAGAAGATTATGAACGGAAAAGTAAAAAACGCAATGGCTGCTCTGCTTCTTGTAGCGGCACCATTGGCTACGCAGGCAAAACAATGGTCGCTGAAAGACTGTATCGACTATGCGCTTGCCAACAACATCGCTCTTCAGAAGACGCAACTCACCAAGGCAAGCGCCCAAGAAGATTATCTGCAGTCGAAAGCTGCTCTGCTTCCTTCGCTCAGTGCCAGCACCAACCAAAGCGT
Source organism: Prevotella sp. (assembly GCA_022741625.1). Lineage (GTDB taxonomy): Bacteria > Bacteroidota > Bacteroidia > Bacteroidales > Bacteroidaceae > Prevotella. Next base: position 3,488 of record JAIINY010000104.1, read on the forward strand.
GAACTATACGCCGTGGGTAGCTAGCGGAATCAGCGGAGACGGTTTCTCGAGAGCAAGTATAGACAAGGTTTATTACAATGGAAATTATTCCGTATCGGGAAACTACACCATCTGGAACGGAAACAAGAACCATAATCAGGTAAAACTGAACCAGCTCTCTGCCGAGGCTGCACAGCTCGATTCGGCTACCCAGGCTATCAAGCTGCAGGAACAGATTGCACAGCTCTACGTGCAGATTCTCTACTCTACAGAGGCTATCCAGGTGAACAAGGAGAGCTATCTCTCGAGCCAGCAGAACGAAGAACGGGGCAAGGAGATGGTGAAGATAGGCAAGATGAGTCAGGCTGACCTGGCACAGCTCACCGCTCAGCGGGCTCAGGATGAATTCAACATCGTGCAGGCTGAAAGCAATGTGAAGAACTATAAGCGACAGTTGAAGGAACTGCTTCAGATTACAAGCGATGAAGCTTTTGACATCGAGATTCCGAATACCACCGATGAGATGGCGCTCGTGGCTGTTCCGGCAATGAACGGAGTCTATGCTGCGGCTCTCGAAAACCGTCCGGAGTTCAAGACCATCAAGAATCAGTTGGCTCAAAACGACTTGAACATCAAGATTGCGAAGGCGGGCAAGCTGCCTACCATCAGCGCCAACGGAGGTATTTCTACCAGCAATACTTCCATGAACAGCAATGGTCTTGCCAAGCAGTTGAAGACCAACTTCAGCGTTGGAGGCGGCGTAGGAGTGAGCATCCCGCTCTTTGAAAACCGAACCACCAAGACTCAGGTGAACAAGGCTTTGATTCAGCGCGAAAGCATCCAGCTCGACCTGAAGAACCAGCAGACCCAACTCTACTCTACCATAGAGAACTACTGGTTGCAGGCTACCACCAACCAAAGCCAGTTTAAGGCGGCAAAGGTTAGCAGCGAGAGTGCCCAGACCAGTTACAATCTGCTGAGCGAGCAGTTTAAGCTGGGATTGAAGAATATCGTTGAGCTAAGAACAGGAAAGGATAACCTGCTCAAGGCGAAGCAGAACGAGCTTCAGGCAAAATACCTCGCCATCCTCAACATCAATATGTTGAAATTCTATAAGGAAGGACATATTTAAGGAGTTAAGTTCTATAAGGAGGGACATATTTAAGGAGTAAAGGAGTTAACTTTCGCATGGGGTTCAAGAACGGGCTGAAGGCCCAAAAGCTCTTAGCCCAGGGCACCGCCCTGGGTATAATGGCAATCAGTAAGACGCCCTGTAAGGGCAAAAGCTTTGTAAATTGCCTGGTACTTGAAAGCTTTTGCCCTTACAGGGCGACAGGCTTGCACACGTTATACCCAGGGCGTTGCCCTGGGCTAGCAGCTTCTGCCCTTTCAGGGCGTATGGGGCTTTCTTGATAGCTTCTGCCCTTTACCTTTTCCTTCGGCCGGTGATCGTTGGTTCAGGGCGTGTGGAGCTTACTTGCGAAACTTGAATTAAGAATTAAGGAGTTAATCTGGGCGGAATCGTATGTTCTGCCATTACCGAGGAAGCATCCCAGCCGGCTCAGGATCAGATTTCGGAAATCCTCCGCCACAACCACAAGCTGAAGGATGCCACCGAGACCACCGAGGCAGATGAGGATGATTTCAACATCCGTTCGCAGGAGGAAATCTCCAGCATGATGAATTCCACCATGTCCACCATCACCATCCTTCTGGGCAGTGTGGCAGGAATCTCCCTGCTGGTGGGCGGTATTGGAATCATGAACATCATGTACGTTTCCGTTACCGAGCGAACCCGTGAAATCGGTCTTCGAATGAGTGTGGGAGCCAGGGGAATTGACATTCTGAACCAGTTCCTCATCGAGGCGATTCTGCTCTCTGTGACCGGTGGAATCATCGGAGTGATCCTGGGAGTGAGTCTGTCACTGAGTCTGAATGCCTTCCTGCACATAGCCACTCAGATAGAGCCTTGGAGCATCATCATGAGCTTCGCCGTCTGTACCTTCACCGGCGTGTTCTTCGGATGGTATCCGGCAAAGAAGGCAGCAAGACTCGACCCTATCGAGGCAATCAGGTACGAATAAACTTCTCTAACTTCAGAATATATGAAGCAATCCGTGGTCAATCGCAATGATTTGTCCACGGATTTTTGTATTCAGACAAATATCCCGCAGAAAAACTTCACTATTCGGAAAATAATTTGTAACTTAGCGGCGTGAAACGTAAAAACAAGTGAGATTATGGCAGAAATCGTAAATAAATATCCTGTAGGAATACAGACTTTTGAACAAATCCGCACGAAAAAATATCTATATATAGATAAGACTAAATACATTGTGGATTTTAAAGAAAAAGGTATGAAATACATCTTTCTGAGTCGTCCTAGACGATTCGGCAAGTCGCTCTTTGCCTCTACGCTCCAGGCTTATTTCGAGGGCAGAAAGGAACTTTTCGAAGGATTAGCCATCGCCGCCTATGAGAAAGAATGGGTGAAGCATCCTGTGCTCCATTTCGACATGAGCGGCGCCAAGCATTTTGATGCAGATGCCTTGAAAAATTATCTTAATTTAGAACTTTTACCTTACGAAGAACTTTATGGTAAGGGGGAAAGCGAGATTCACCCTAATGAAAGACTGGAAGGAATCGCAAAGCGAGCTTATCAGCAAACTGGCAAAAAAGTGGTAATCATCATCGATGAATATGATGCTCCATTGCTTGATGTAGTTCACGAGAAAGACAATATGAGCCACCTCCGCCTCATCATGCAGAATTTCTACAGTCCGCTGAAGAAGCTCGACCCCTATCTGGAATTTACGTTCATCACAGGCATTACCAAGTTCTCACAGCTCAGTATCTTCAGCGAACTCAACAACCTCGACAACATCAGCATGCTCGACCAATATTCTGCCATCTGCGGCATCAGCAAGACTGAACTCACTACCGCAATGAAACCGGATGTGGAAGGTTTGGGAAGAGCGCTCGGCCTGACATACGAACAATGCCTGGAAGAATTGCGACAGTATTACGACGGCTACCATTTCAGCGAACATGCAGAAGATGTTTTCAATCCGTTCAGCCTGATCAGGGCCATGAACAGCCAGAAGATAGATTCTTACTGGTTTGGATCGGGAACACCAACCTATCTGATCAAAACCCTGCAGAAACATCATGTCAATGTGATGGAGATAGAGAGAAAGGGGGCAAGCGTTGACGACTTCGATGTTTCGCCGGAGCAGGTAACCTCAGCCCTGCCATTACTCTATCAGAGCGGCTATCTTACCATCAAGAAATACAGTCCCTTCACCAAGAGTTACAGATTGGGCTACCCAAACCAGGAAGTCAAGATCGGAATGCTCAAGAGTCTGGCTCCCAACTATCTGTCACCCGTATCCATCGATAACAACGGACTGGTGAATGAATTTGTAGAAATGCTTTACGAAGATGATCTTGAGGGCGCCATGGTTCGACTGAAGGCCTACCTTTCCAGCATCTCCAACCGACTGTCGAACAAGAACGAAAGAGATTTCCAGACGGTCTTCTATCTGATTTTCAATCTGATGGGCGCTCTTATCAAGGTAGAAGAAGACAGTGCCATCGGTCGTGCAGACGCAGTATTGCAAATGCCTGCCGCTGTATATGTATTCGAACTGAAATATGATGGTTCGGCAGAGGAAGCCATCAAACAGATAGACGACAAAGGCTATCTGATTCCTTATTCAGCCGAAGGCAAGCGACTGGTAAAAGTGGGAGTCAACTATGACAGCACCCAACGAACCATCGGCGACTGGATTATCAAGGAAGAATAAGTTTGTAATTCTGATTAGTTTTTTCAGAAAAGAAAGAAGAAAAGATAGAAAAAAAAGAATAAGAAAAATGAATACAGAAATATTATCAGCAGATAAAGACCCGATGGGCGCAGCCATTCTCGACTTCCAGAAGCAGGGGAAGGCGGCCCGACTGAGAGTGCTCTCTTCGATGTTCGAGGAAGACGAAATGCCTGTAACCCATCTCTTCAGAAGCACCCGGGAAATGCCGGTGCTGGAGCAGAAAGCCTTGCAGCTAGCCAAGGGACGGGTGCTGGATATTGGAGCCGGCAGCGGTTGCCATACGCTCGCCCTGCAGGAGAAGGGATTGGAGGTGAAGGCGATTGATATTTCGCCCTTGAGTTGCGAAGCAATGAAGTTGAGAGGAGTGAAGGATGCGGAATGCATCAATCTCTTCGACCCACATCTGAGCAGTGGAAATCATTCCGAAGAGCATCAGGAGAATCATTCCGAAGAGCATCAGGAGAATCATTCCGGAGAGAATCAGGAGCAGTTTGAAGGCGGTTTCGATACGATTCTCCTCCTGATGAACGGAACGGGAATTGCCGGGAAGATAGAACATCTCCCTGCCCTCTTCCAGCGCCTGAAGGCGTTGCTGAATCCGGGCGGTCAGATTCTCATCGATTCCTCCGACCTGAAATACATCTACGAGAATGAGGATGGAAGTTTCGACATCAATCTGAACGGAGCCTATTACGGAGAAGTAGATTATCAGATGATCTACAAGGATGTAAAGGGCGACCGCTTCGACTGGCTCTACGTGGATTTCCCATTACTGAAATCCATCGCCGAAACCTGCGGTCTACATGGTGAACTCGTGGCAGAAGGCGAGCATTATGACTATCTGGCGAGGATCTTCTAAGCATCTAAAAGGCGATAAGATTTTACAGTATATAAAGAAAAAAGGAGTTAAGGCCATCATCTTAACTCCTTTTTTCTTTATATTTTACTGAAGTTTCGCATGTGGTTCAAGTACGGGCTGAAGGCCCGTCCTCGGTTGCCATTATCTGAACTTATGACACACCCTCTTTATTTTTTCTTTCTATCTGATCGTCAATTTTTCTATTTTATCGCAGAAATCGTGACATCCGAGAAATCGTTCATCAGGTCAAGAATCTCCAGGGTATGGAAATCCTTCTTCGCCTTCACTTCGATATTCGCCTCCAGGAATTCCTCCTTGGATAACCGGCGCTCTTTCAGTTCGTAGGAATGCACCTCCATTCCCTTCTGCTTGATTTGCCTGATAAATTCCTTCACGCTCTCACGAGACGGGGCAGAGAAATTCAGCTCAACGGTAGTGGTTCCCAATGGCGGAATCCAATAGTTCAGCACCTCCAGTCCCAGCAGCACCATCGCCGTGGTAAGAGCCGCCGCAACATACATACCGGTTCCGCACGCCAATCCGATGGCTGCCGTCACCCACAGACCAGCCGCCGTGGTCAATCCTCTCACCACATTCTTCTGGAAGATGATGGTACCGGCGCCCAGGAATCCGATGCCCGAAACCACCTGCGCCGCCACACGCGAGGAATCCTTCAGTTCCACTCCGAATCCAAACTGCGAAACTACACAGAAAAGCGCACTTCCCAATGCCACGAGAAAGTGAGTACGGAAACCAGCCTCCTTGGCACGATATTCTCGCTCTATTCCTATCGCACCTCCCAAAAGCAGGGCGAGAGAAAGGCGAATGATCAGGTCAATATAAGTTGCATCCATAAAATATCCTTTCTTTTTAAAAGATGAAAGAAGCATCACAAAATGCCTCTATTTGAT
>JAIINY010000476.1:0-1197 GCA_022741625.1 Prevotella sp.
GCGGTATTCGCACTCATACCGAATTGTTCGCAGAGTTTATCAAACTGTGCTTTCTGCTGATTGTCCATACGGACTGTCATTGCTGTCTGTGCCATAAGCTGATCAGTTGATTTTGTAGTAATTGGCTGATAACTTGCAGATTTCTTGTGATTTTCTTGGTGGTTTCGAGAAAAAAGCGTAATTTTGGCGGCAAGTTATATAAACTAAATAATAGGAGATTAGATTATGGCAATAGATATAAAGGTTATTCCGACTCTTCATGGTGATGAAGCTATTCGCTTTATCAACAATGCTGATGAGGTTATGAAAAGTAAAGAGCGTGTTGATTTTTCTGAGAAAATAGCTATAGCTCGTGCTATATTAAAAAAAGCAGGAATGTAATTATGGGATTTTTATTAGATAAATGTAAACTTAAAAAGATGGATGACGAGATTCTTTCAACTTGCCATCCTTTTACTTGTGGAGATGAGGATTTGGATGATTTCTTTCTACACGATGCAATGCGTTATAAAGCAGAATTGCTTGGTAAAACTTATTGCTTTGTGCTGGATGATGATCCTAAAACCATTGTTTGTATGTTTACTTTGTCTAATGATAGTATTAGAGTAGATGTCATACCTAATAGTCGTGGTCGTAAACAGTCTCATGATATTCCTAGAGAGAAACGAATGCGTAGGTATCCTGCTGTACTTATAGGAAGGCTTGGAATTAATGTTGACTTTCGTCATCAAGGTATAGGGTCAGAATTATTGGATTTCATAAAATCTTGGTTTATTGATGAAGAAAATAAAACTGGATGTCGCTTTTTGATAGTTGATGCCTATAACTGTATGGTTCCATTGGATTTTTATCAAAAGAATGAATTCTTGTTTTTGTTTTCGACGGAACAGCAAGAAGCTGAGAATCTTGGTTATGACATGACCAAGTCGTTGCATACGCGCCTCATGTATTACGATTTGAAGAAGTTAACTTCAAATTGAAAAACGTATTAATACTATGCACCATTTGTATTATCAGAAGTTTGACAAGAACCGTATTTTGCTGATAACTTGCAGATTTCTTGTGATTTTCTTGGTGGTTTCGAGGAAAAAGCGTAATTTTGCGGTTAGATATTAATAAAATGAATTATTATGGCACAGGTAGCAACAATGAATCAAGCTCAATTGCAAATCCTCGATATGCTGTCATTTATCAAGA
>JAIINY010000105.1:0-9052 GCA_022741625.1 Prevotella sp.
CGCGATTTGCCGGGCATGCAGAAAGCCTGTCCCTGCTTCGATGCCACGAAGCTTCAGCCTCTGCTGGCTTCATAGCATCCTCTATTAAGATACAAGTTCTCCCTATAAGCCAGGCGATAAATCGCCTGAACTTATAGGGAGTTTTTTTGTTTTGAAAGTTATTACCTTACTCAGCCTCCCGGCCTTTCCTGCCGAATATTTGGTGCATATCTGCCATTCTCTATTAATAGAATAAATTTACATATATTGAGTGCACAACGCTGTGCATTACGAATCATCATATCTATCTCACCAGGCCAATCTGCAACTTGTATCCATCCTCCATCTTAGCCACAATCTCTGCAGCCAGCGCCTGGAGCAGGGAGGGAGCATGAAAATCCGTCTCCGACATGGAGAGGGCTGGCGACTTCTGCTGCTTCGGTTTCTGCCTCGATTCAGAGAGAAGCTGCTCATCTACGCTTCCATCCAGACCAGTAAAGGCAAACTGTGTTCCCGCCTGGTTAAACCTCGTCACCTGACCTCCCTTCTGCTCAATCTTTGCCAGCACATCATCTATCTGCTTCAGGTTGAACCCCAACTGATAATACACCTCGCCGGATGCCGTCACCTTCTTGAACACCCGATAGCCCGTAACCCGGTGCACGGCAAAGGCAGCTTCGTTATACGCCCTGTAAAAGTTGCCTTGCAGAACAAGAAACATCTTGCCCGACTTCTGCTGGCGAGCCAGCAGCACCTCACGCTGCGAGAGCGAAGGATTTTCTATATCTGATTCCATTCTTGATATACTGATATTGTATTTCACGTTCCTGATAACGATAGCGGAGCTTGCATTTGATCTTGCCTCCACCATACACCTGTTCAAAGAGCCGATACCATTCACCCCTCATCAGCCTTGCCAGCCGATGAGAATAGCGATATTCATCGAAGCTTGCCAGCAATCCGAAATAGGAATTCATTGACATCTGAAACTCCTCTCTATGAAGCATCGGAAACACAAAGAGGCATCTTGCCTTCTCATTGAAGTAGCTCAGGCGATTGAAGAAATGGCAGATCACACGGTTCTGCACATACATCCTGCCAGGCTTGATGCAGGCTCCAACAAAAGTAACACCCTTGTCATAATACTGGATATACACCTTCTTGGGCGATAATCGCATCTTCTTCGACTCAAGCCAGCGGGCTATCTTACGGCGGAGATGCTTCAGCGCCGTCACCGAGCGGGCCACAAGTACCATGTCATCTACATATCTTCCATAATACACACCCTTCCACTCTTCCTTCACACGGCGGTCAAGCTCGGTAAGAAACAGCATGGCAAACATCTGGCTGGTATGATTGCCTATGGGCAAACCGTGACTGCCGTCGGTTCCAAAGAGGCTTTTCGCCTTTGGCAACCTCTCCCAGAAAGAATCTGGAGAATGGCGTTCGCAATCCAGTTCCGGACGGTGGAAGACGGTCACCCTGATGAGCCAGAGCAGCATCTGGATGTCCTTGCCGTGATAATGGCTTTTCACAAACCGCTCCAGGCATTCAAAGAGCAACTGCTTGTTGATGCTCATGAAAAACGACTGGATATCTATCTTCATCACCCAGCAGTCGCAGGTATAGTTGTCGCTGCACTCCCTTATCATCTCCTGCACTCTCTTCTGTCCGTAGAAAGTTCCCTTGCCAGGGCGACAGCTGTAGCTGTCGTCTATGAAATAGCTTTCCATCTGCTCCTCCAGCTTATTGATGATCAGGTGGTGAACAATGCGGTCTCTGAACTGTGCCGCAAACACCTCCCGGCATACGGGATTTGTCACCACGAAGGCGATGCTCCTTCCCGGCTGATAGGTACCCCGATTGATGTCTTGCCAGAGTTCCACCAGATTGGCAGCCAGGTTCATTTCAAACCTGATGGCACTGGCAGTATTTCTCTTGTTCTTCCTGCAGGTATAGTATGCCTCTACCACCTCTTCCAGAGAAATCTGGTTAGATAAGTCACATGTTTGATCCATTTGAAATCTATGTTCGATATTACTTGATTTTTTCTACAGACTTGCTCCATCCCGTAGCCTGCTTACCCAGGCTGTCGATGAGAGGCAGCAGGGTGGCAAAATGCTTGCGTGAGATGGCTTGCACATCCACTCCCACATTATAAAGCATTTGCAGCACCTCGTGCTTTATCTTCAGCTGGTATAAGGGCTGCCGCTTATCCTGGGCACGGTTTGCCTCAATGATGAGGGTCAGCACGTCGAGAAGCGTATTGGTGATGCGCTGCCCCAGGTCGAAGCGATAGGTGCGAGGCATCTGGCTTACTATAGGCTGCGAGAGAATCAGCAGTCTGTAGGCTGTTCGATAAATTGAAGTATCTTCACTCAATGACATAGGGTGCTGGAATTAAAATTATATTATGTAATAGTTGTAAAATCAGAAGCGAGGAACGGCCGGACCGGTTTCTGGTTCGTCTTGTTGTTGTTGTTGAAACGGACAGACCCTGAACCCTTGGAGTCGTCGACGCCCGAATCGATGTTCACGGCGTTGTTGGAAGAGTACTCCGAAGAGCCCCTAAATCCAGAGGGAGAAAACCTTTCGACTATCCTATCATTGTTTTTCCACTATAACTAGCTGTAGGCATGCCTTGATGAAGGGCAGCTGCGCCGCTCCGCCTATGCGGAGATGATCGGTTTGGATGCAACCACAGTGCCTTATGCCAGTCAATGACCTTTTAAGATTACATACTGCTCGCTCGTGGCAGCAACATGGCTGCCACGACTCTGGCCATAATATCTTGATATTTGTCCTTGCCCCTATATTCGTTTTTCAATTTAGTGGGTGGCAGGCTTTGGTGCCGCCTTGGGGGCGGCTTTGAAGCCTGCCACCCACTAAATTGAAAAACGCCTGGAAACTGCGTTTCCAGACATTCTGGCTAACTGCTATTGACAATAATTATATTCATAACTCATTATATTTTAAATTGATAAATTTCTAAATTGATGAATGGCTAAAAAGCGAGGAACGGCCGGACCGGCCTCTGGCTCGTCTTGAAGCTGCTGCTGAAACGGACAGACCCTGAACCCTTGGAGTCGTCGACGCCCGAATCGACGATCACGGCGTAGCCGGAAGAGTACTCCGAAGAGGTCCATGCCCAAGTATTTTGTCCCTGAAAAAATTCGGTATACTTAGAGTTGCCCACTATCTTCAACTTGTCATTTATTTTGGTTGTGACGTCTTTCATATTGCTAAAGAAATAACCTATCTCCCAATCGGAGCTCATGCCACCACCTAATTGACTCATTGCTGCATAATATTGACCAGCAGAAGGTAAAAACCAACCAGTACACTTAGCTGAGGGAGCCGGAAGCTCCTTGTAATTCTTTGCCCCATAAGCTGCGGCTGCGGCTACGCCCCATTTATTGATTAAGTAATTTGTATTTGTGTAGCCAGAACCATAAGACTGATTCTTAGAATTTACAATCAAATCCTTACTGGTCACCTTTGTTAAGCCTGCATCAATATACGAAGAATACCAAGCATAATTTTTACCGAAATTCGTTGGACCTGTAGAACCTATAGTCTTTAGGCACATCACGAGTCCATGACCACCAACATCCGCATTTTTAGTATTAGTTTCTACCCAATAATCTAATTTACCATCAACTCCATTGTCTTTTGCTAAATATACAACGATACCCACAGGGCAATGATCCTCACTAATCTCTACATCTTTCAAATCATGAGTTATGGAACCATCATTGAAGAAGATATCGCCTAACTGGATGGTATAGTACTCAGTCGAACCACTTCCGGTATCTGCAACAAGAGCTTCTAGCATTTGAACTTTGTTGGTTGAAGGGGTGAAAGCAAGAGCTTTCTCCCATGCGTTCTTAACACCTGAGGCGGTATTAAATTCGGTGGATATACCGGGAGAAACGATGCAGGCATAGTCGTACTTAGCTAAAGGGAACAGCTTGCGGCCATCTACCTCACTGCTGGCATAAGCTATCTTGCCTCCCCAGGTATATGGCTCAACAGTACCAAAATCATTTTTACTGATATAGGTAACACCACTGGTTAGACTTCTCTTGCCAAGCTTCACATGAGCCAGCCCCATGGCATGCGTCATTGCCGGAAATGCTACAGTAGAACTTGATTCAGCAAGTTCACCTTTGCCAATCTGCAAATCGCAGGAATTAAACTTACCATCATCACCCTGATCTGTCTTCAAGCTCTTGCCCCATTCTGTGATGGCTCCGGAAAAGAAGTCGGAGGCTGAAATTTGGTTTGTGCCGGAATTTACGGATACGGCTTCACCTACTTTGGGAGTACCTGCTAAACCATCAGCCTGATAAGGGTAGTATAGGAAGTAATCGTATGAAAGAGAGCCGTTGAATTTTTGTGATGAGGAAAAATTCCAATTGTTTCCATCGGTAGTTGTGAGCTGAACATTGGCTTTTACTACCTTATGATTCTTGTCAACGATATACATACCGAGAGCATCACCGCTGGCATAGGAAGACTTCAACTTCTCTGAGGTAAATGCAGAGCCTTCCGCTGTCTGCCATTGAGGATAAGTCACACTGCCCATGTTGAGCTTGATAATCTTTGTGGTAGAGAGCAGATAGGTAACGTGATTGCCGGCAACCCACTGGGTATCCTTCAAATCGAAAGTTAAATCTACTGCACTTTTTTTACCAGTAGGAGTGATGTTTATCGTGACCTTGGCACCGTCACCAAGCGTCTGAGGAATCATCATCAGGGTCGCATCGGGAGCTAGATTAACAGTTCCAGTACCTACAGAAAGACCACCAGCAGAGATAGGTACATTGTAGCTAGCAGAAGAAGAGGAAACTGACCAGGCATTTGTAGAAAGATTATAATCACCTTCGCCCTTAACTCCCTCAATCTTTATACTATTAATCACTCCCTTTTCCATGTCATCACTTACTGAGAAAGTGATGGCGGTAAGGGCATGACGGAAGTGGAGATCTACAGGAGTATTGGCAGAAGAAGAGCTGAAAGACTTGCCTTCACTATTAGCCACAATGAAATCAGGCTGTTTTTCTACATTTGTAGGTACAGTATAATGAATGGTCTTATTATTATTCAAAGTAAATGAAGCATCATTATAGGGAGCATAGGCATAGAAAGAAACCGTGCCAGCGGCAGGCCATTTTGTATTATCAGCAACAAACCAATTGCTACCTTCCTTTTTAGCTTCTTTGTTCTGGAAGAAAGACTGCTCTTCACTGATTCCGTTTTGGATATAGTTAGCACTCACTCCAAAATTATCTACCACACGACTATTATTCATGATTCCACGAGTAGTTGGACCCTGGTTTTTCAGGGTCTTATTCACAGTTTCAATCGGATGAAGATAGAGAGGCTTGCTGAAAGCTTCATCAGTTGTCAACACCTTCTGCTCTCTCGCCAGTCCTGGGAAATCAGGTTTTACAGCTCTTGACTTATCACCAGAACCTTGTCCCCCACTCCATCCTTCCTGCAGGGAAGCAGTAAATGAAATTTTCTCATTAGACAATGGGATACTAGACATCCATCCCTCGCTGTCAGAGCAAGAGATGGATGTGAGAGCCAATAAGACACAAAAATTCTTATAATTTCGTCTATTAATCATATTTCAAGTTTTTTGAACGTATTCCTTAATTCCAATAGTAATCAAAGTCTATTTTTACTTGACCATTATTATCATCATTCCAATGGTCATTCCATTGTTCTAGATTGCCACCGGAGAAGAACGGGTAAGCCGAATAGGAGGTAATCACACCACCGGCGGCAGAAGCACTACCCTGTATCGTGATATTCAACGTATATCGATAATTTGGCAGAACCATACTTTCAAAATGACTATTTTTGTCTTTTGGCAGTTTTATTCTGAATTCTGATTCCCATACCTTTAATTCCGGTTTATTCTCATCCGCCTGGCAGTGAGCTTTTATTTTCAGATATGTCACCTTATCTTCCGAAGTATTGGAATTGGCTGTTACATAGCACGTATAGGTGAACGGCGATACTGACGCAGGTGTCTGCGCTGGATAGTCTCTGTAGGTAATCTCATCGGATGGCATCGAAAGTGCAGGCGATGAACCAGATGAAGGATAAAAGAAATCATCCTGCTGATAGAGCATCCGGTCCGGTACCTGACAGAGCTGATAGCTATCTACCTTGATAGGCAGCTTGGTCGTCTTATCAGAGTTGACCGTAATATTGAACGTTACCTTAGCAGCCAATCGCCTGAGAGCCACTTTTGGAGAAGAGGAACTTGTATCAAAATCAGCAAGTCTTCCCACCATCAGAAGGCATTCAGGATTCGCCTGTTTATCCACAGAAGCAAACTGAAGAACCAGGTTCTTAAAGGCAGAAAGAGTAGAAACCCCCTTAAAGGGCGAAGTATTACCATCCGCACTCAGCCTGATGGCATTTGCCACAACATAAAGCGTACAGCCAGTAGCCGTATGGGTGGAAATATCAACAGACTTGGGAGTCGAATAATCTGTATTAAACTTTTCACTTTTAAAGGCGATGGCTTTACCATTACTATCAAAGATATAGACGGAGAGGTCGTAGATGTTCTTTTCCACATCGGACAAGGACTCAGCAGTGCCATCCTCGCCCCTGGTGGTAGCAGATGCCAGCACTTTCAGGTTCACCCGGTCTCCCCCATCCGGCACAAGCTCCTGCGCTGAGCAGGCGGCAAGGAGACACAGGATGAGCAATAACGAAATGACACCCAGTCGATATATGGTTACTCTTAGAGTCATGAATATTCTACTTTACATTAAACATATTTGAACCCACTTAAAAAAGGAGCATATTTTGAAGAATGACAGATTACGGATGATTTTCCATTCATCATTTCCAACCTATCCGAAAGTATAGTAATTGTCTAATTCCTCGAAAGGCAAGACCTTGACGGAAATACCTATCAGATAATCCACTGTAACGAAGAAGACGATATCGTCTTGCGGATGGATGAGAAGCGGCTTGCCGTTTTCATCTTCACAGGTATCAAAAATCAACGTTCCGTCCTGCTTGTAAATCAGCAGACGGCAGGGTTCTTTGCCGGTAGGAAGAACCGTAGCGGACTGCGTACACCAGTCATTCAGGTTAACGAACTTACCGGACAGACTACAGTTTACGGCTTTTCCACCCGGTTCGCCACTGTAAGTGATACCGCTATGGAGTCCCTGCAGAACCACCCGGTAGTTTCCTGATCCATGGTTTGGTCGGAGCGCCCTGACATATACTCTTACCCTGGCACGCTGATCCTGCAGGCTGATGGTCTTTTTCTGTTCCTGCTGTCCACCGGCATAGATGAGGGTTGTGAGTTTGCCGTAGAAGATTCCCGAGAGGTCGGAAGCCAGACTGTCTCCCTGTGTCTTGAGCTGCAGCCATACATTATGTATAGACTCTCCGATTTCCGGTTCGGTAATTTCACACAGATTGTTCGGGTCGCTTGTCATCGCCACAAAGGTCATACTATCCCTGTCTTCGTATGTGATACGGATAACGCCATCTTCCTCAGCCATATATTTTCCGTAGAAGATACCGTTTCTGAAAGCGTACAGCGTTTTGACAGAAGCAACAGAATCAGGAAGCACCTGACCTGTGCTGTCGGTAACACGCAGTATGACGTCATACTGCCTGCGATGAGGGTAGTCGTCGAAAATGCTGCAAGCTGCCAACAATAGCATAGCTATTGCACATAGTGTGAAACTCCGTATGATTCTGTTACTTGTCATTATTTTTATTTTTTATCCGATTTTTGAAAATTCGTAAGTGGATTACTCAAATGTGGTGGTCTGATCGAGATCATCCCAAGGATCAACAGTTACGGTAAGAGTGGCTGTCAATGGACCAGATTCAGCATCCGGATTTGTAGATCCGATGGTTTTAATGGTAATATTGCATTTGATGTTCTTACCAGAAGGTATCTGGAATGCAGTAGTGCCAGCAGCTACAGGACCAGATGGTTTTCCTGCAGTATAACCCGCCACATTCAATGGCAACTTGTAATAAACGGGCTTTGTTTCACCCTGGAATTGACCTTTAATCACAAGAACTGTCTTATTAGCATCAGTTTTGATATTTGGAATCGTATATAAAACATCTGTAGTTGCACCTTTAAATGTTTTATTAGAAGCAGACAACACCTTGCTTTCACCTTTACCAGAAGGAGTAGATAAAGTAACTTTCAAGAAACCCTTATCATTGCCTGAGAAATAAGAACCAGGATTATTAATCCATGCAGTTTCTGAGAATTGCATCTTATTAGGAACGCTCACCAAATACATCTCCTGAGGCTCGAAAGTTGCTGAAGCATAAGGACCATCAGCAGCAAAATCTACAGATATTGACTGCAAGGTAATCTTAGACACCAAGTTCTTTAACTTAATATCAGAAGCAGAGAATTCAGATTTATTAGAACCTGCCTGAAGCTTACCAGAACTTGTACCAAACTTAGGAAGCGTAGCAGCTGTCAATGCCGTACCCGCAGAAGTACCAGTTAATGCAGTAGTAGCATCAATTTCTACGGATTTAAAACCATCAGCAGTTCCCTTTTTAGAAAAATCAGCAGAACCAGTGTTAGCTGCCACCAGCACCTGATCACCCGCAGTCAAAGCAGCAGTGGTTACAATCTTAGCTACAGCATTACCACTACCATCCATATAAAACTTATTGCTTCCTGGTGTGGCTTCACCTTCACTATCAGCCTTTGTCAGCTTCTGAACAGTTCTTAATCTCTGACCATCAGAGCTATAGATACCAATCGTCATATCATTAATCTTCTTTTCGTCAGCAGTCAGATCGGTGGTAGTAGCACCACGAGTACCCATATTTCCTGTATTAAAAGAAAGCAAGAGGATACTTTCCTGATTGCCTTGGTTAGTTCCACTTGCCACATCTTCACTAGAACAAGATGTGAACCATAATGCAACGGCTGCCAATGCGAGGAAGCCGATGTTAATCTTAGTTAGAGTTTTCATAATCGTAAAAATTTAAATTATTATTAATCTATTGATGTTTATATATTTATCTATGTTTACTTATATAC
>JAIINY010000106.1:0-9034 GCA_022741625.1 Prevotella sp.
ACAAAAAATATTGCACATATGCAACTTTTGGGTACACTATTTCAAAGATCGAATGTTAAACTAACATAACCCATGAAGGGACTTTTTCAGTGCCCTCCCTGGGCTAAGAGCTTCTGCCCTTTCAGGGCGTATTGGGTAATTTCAACCGTACAGGTCGAATTAGTTTCTACCCTTAAGGGAAATTGTTTCTACCCTTAAGGGAAATTGTTTCTACCCTTAAGGAAAATTGTTTCTACCCTTAAGGAAAATTGTTTCTACCCTTAAGGAAAAATAATTCTTCCTTTAAGGGAATTTGTTTCTACCTTTAAAGGAAAATGTTCCTGTACCTAATAGAAATCTTCGTTCATAAGCTTTGAATGTCGGTTCAAAAGTTTTGAATGTGCGTTCAAAAGCTTTGAATGTACGTTCAAAACTTATGAATGGAACTTTCTTCTAGTCTTAAAAACAATTTCCATAGGGGAAAAAGGTTTTTTCTTATAGGGGCGTGAGTAATATAATCCAATGCCAGATACAATAAATCCCTATTCCGTGCGTTCATATTATTATAATTAATTTATGAAAGAGGTATAACCAAGTGTTTAAATAGTAAGGAGAAAATAAAAATGATAGAATATATTCATGGCGATCTGACCGAACTGACCCCGGCAATGGCAGTAGTAGAGACTGCAGGAGTGGGTTACGGACTCAATATTTCGCTCAATACCTATACTGCCATTCAGGGCAAGCAGGAAGTAAAACTCTACGTGCATGAGGTTTTGGTGGCAGGTGGAAGAGATGACTCTTTCACCCTTTTCGGTTTTGCCTCCAAGCAGGAGCGCGAACTCTATCGCCAGCTCATCACCGTATCGGGTGTGGGAGGCAATACGGCGAGAATGATTCTCTCGTCGATGTCGCCAAGCGAACTCTGCAATGTGATTTCTACTGGCAACGACAAGATGCTGAAGACCGTGAAGGGTATCGGATTGAAGACAGCCCAGCGCATCATCATCGACCTGAAGGATAAGATCGTGAGTCTGGGTATTGCCGATGAGCTGCCGGCTAATGGCGGTAATGTGGTGATGGTGAACAATGATATCAAGGATGAGGCTGTCAGTGCCCTCACCATGCTCGGTTTCTCACCGGCACCTTCTGCCAAGGTGGTAGTGGATATCCTGAAGGCGCAGCCTGATCTGCCGGTAGAGCAGGTTGTAAAGCTTGCCTTGAAGCAAATTAAGTAACTTCTGGCAGAAGTAAATTATATCACTTCTGGCTGAAGCAAATCCAGTAACTTTATGAAGGGGCAAAGAATCTTTTATTTTTTGATGGCTTGGCTGATGGTGGCAACCTTCGGCTACGCCCTCGCTTTGCCTTTTCCGCAGCAAGACAAGAAACTTCCAAAGCACCAGCCCATTCTAGCAGATGAGGATACGATTCCTGATTCCCTGCTGCATCCCCGTTGGAAAATCCAGCTTACTCAACCTTATTCCCTGAGCGATCTCTATCAGAGTCCGCTCGACCTCAAGCGTCCTGATGCCCTCCGGTATCAGGTCATCTACAATGATACCCTCAACCGTTATGTCATCGGCAACCGGATGGGCAATACCTGGCTTTCGGCTCCCATCATGCTCACTCCGGATGAATATATGAAATGGACGGAACAGAACGAGCGCAATGCCTTCTATCGCCAGAAGAACAATGAAATCTATCAGGCGAAGGGCAAGGAGAAATTCGATTTCTCTGATATGCACTTCGATCTGGGACCTGCCGAGAAAATCTTCGGGCCCGGTGGAATCCGTGTCAAGACCCAGGGTACTGCCGAACTGAAGTTTGGTATCAACAAGAAGAATATCGACAACCCGTCGCTGCCTATCCGTAACCGCAAGACCACGATGATGAACTTTGATGAGAAAATCAATCTCAACGTGAATGGAAAGGTAGGCGATAAGATGGACCTCAACCTGAATTACAACACCGATGCCACCTTCGACTACGATGCCCAGAACATGAAGCTGAAGTATGATGGCAAGGAAGATGAGATTATCAAGCTGGTTGAGGCGGGCAATGTATCCTTTCCCAGCAACTCCTCGCTCATCAAGGGCGCCAGCAGTCTTTTCGGTGTAAGAACCGATATGCAGTTTGGCAAGCTCAAGCTGCAGACGGTGTTCTCGCAGAAGAAGTCGGCTTCCAAGAGTGTATCGAGCCGGGGTGGCGTGCAGCTTACTCCCTTCGAGCTTAATGTGGCAGATTATGAGGAAAACCGCCACTTCTTTCTCTCTCAGTATTTCCGCAGTCATTATGATGCCTGGATGCAGAAACTTCCGAATCTGCTGACGGGTATCACCATCAACCGTGTGGAAATCTGGGTAACCAACAAGACGGGAACCACCACGAATACCCGAAACATCATCGCCCTGACCGACCTGGGAGAAAACGAGAAGGTGAGCAATCCGATGTGGGGGGCAGGAGGAACGATGGTGCCGGCTAATCAGGCGAATACCGAGTATGCATCGATGACAGGTCAGTTTGCCGCTGCCCGTGACATCAACCAGACAGCCTCTGTTCTGGAAGGTGGCGGACTGATAGGCGGCAGCGATTTCGAGAAGCTGGAGAGTGCCCGTCTGCTCAATTCCTCTGAATATACCGTGAACCAGGCGATGGGATATGTTTCGCTGAAGTCTGGTCTTCAGACCGACCAGGTTCTTGCCGTGGCATACGAATATACCTATGGCGGAGTGACCTATCAGGTGGGCGAGTTTGCCTCGGATATCACCGATACCAAGCAGGCTCTCTTCGTGAAGTCGCTGAAGAATACCAGTTGCAATCCACAGCAGGGCAACTGGGACCTGATGATGAAGAACGTATATTATCTCTCTTCGCAGGTGGAAAAGGATAAGTTCCGCCTCGATGTGAAATATCAGAGTGATACAACGGGTGTCTATGTCAACTACATTCCGGAAACGCAGGTGAAGAACCAGCCTATCATCCGTGTGCTGGGTGCCGATCGGCTTGATAACAACAACAAGGCGCGCAGCAATGGCTACTTCGATTATGTAGAAGGCTATACCGTATCGAATGGTCGCGTGTTCATGCCGAAGGTGGAACCGTTCGGCAGTTATATGCAGGATTATCTCGTCAAGAAGGGCGTGTCTGAGGAGCAGGCAGAGAAGTATGCCTTCACCGAACTCTATGACAGTACGAAGACCATCGCCAAGCAGATAGCCGAAAAGAATAAGTATCTCATCGTGGGACAGTTCAAGGGTTCGGCAGCCAATGTCATCTCCCTCGATGCCTACAATGTGCCGCAGGGTTCGGTAGTGGTGACGGCAGGTGGCGTTACTCTGAAGGAGGGTACCGACTACTCGGTGGATTACAATGCCGGAGAGGTGACCATCCTCAACCAGAGCATCATCGATGCCGGTACGGCGGTCAACGTCTCCCTGGAGAGCAATACCGATTACGGACAGATGAGAAAGACGATGGTAGGATTCAACTGGGAGTATGAATTCTCCAGGAATTTCCAGATCAGCGGAACCTTGCAGCATCTCTCGGAACAGGCGCTCACCAACAAGGTGGCGATGGGCAGCGAACCGCTGAAGAATACGCTCTGGGGCATCAACCTGAACTGGAAGAAGGAGAGCCAATGGCTTACCAACATGCTCGACAAGATACCGTTCCTGCATCTCACCCAACCTTCCTATATCTCCTTCAAGAGTGAGTTTGCCCAGCTTCTGGCGGGCGAGGTAGGAGGAGTGCAGGACAATGCTTCGTATATTGATGACTTCGAGAATACCAAGGGAACCATCGACGTGATGACTCCTACTTCGTGGGTTATCTCCAGTGTGCCGTCGCTCAATTTCAAGGATGATTACAATGACAAGACGGGGTTGACCAGCGGTTTCCATCGTTCCCGCCTTGCCTGGTACACCATCGATCCGCTCTTCACCCGACGGGGCAGTTCGCTCACTCCGGGCCATATCAAGAGCGACCTCAAGCAGTTGAGCAACCACTATGTCAGAGAGGTGTATGTAAAGGAGCTTTTCCCTCTGCGCCAGCAGAGCACCTATCAGGGAGCCACCAGCACCCTGAGTGTTCTCAATCTGGCTTACTATCCATCGGAGCCGGGACCTTACAACTTCAATGTATCCGATCTGCAGTCGGATGGTACCCTTGCCAACCCGTCCTGCAACTGGGGTGGAATGATGCGCAAGCTGGATACCAACGATTTTGAGCAGGCAAACGTGGAGTATATCGAGTTCTGGATGCTCGATCCGTTCATCTATTCCCGAGAGCAGTCGGATGCAGCCGACTACGGCGGCGACTTCTACATCAACCTGGGCGAGGTGAGCGAGGATATCCTGCGGGATGGCAAGAAGTTTTATGAGAGCGGAATGCCGGTGGATGGCAGCAACAGCTTCACCTATACGCAGTGGGGTAAGATTCCTACGCAGAGCACCGTGACCTATGCTTTCGCCACAACGAGCGGAAGCCGTGCCCTGCAGGATGTGGGATTCAATGGTCTGACCGATGCCGAAGAGCAGGAATTCTACAAAAGTGCCTATCTCAACCAGATACAGGGCAAGGTGAACCAGGCGGTGTTCGACAGTATCTTTGCCGACCCAGCCCGGGATAACTATCACTATTTCAGAGGCTCTGACTGGGATGAGATGCGTGCGCCCATCCTTCACCGATACAAGTACATCAACAACCCTCAGGGCAATTCACCTGACAGCGAAAGCCGTACCGAGAGTTATGATACCTCCTATAAATCGACACCGGATGTGGAGGACATCAACCAGGATTATACGCTGAACGAATATGAGAAGTATTTCCAGTATCACGTCAGCATCCGTCCGGAAGATCTCGTGGTGGGCAGCAACTTCATCGTGGATAAGCGCGAATACACCCAGACCTGGCGAGACAACACGAAATCCACGGTTACCTGGTATCAGTTCCGCATTCCTGTGGATGAGTTTGAGAAGCGCCAGGGAAACATCAACGATTTCTCCAGCATCCGCTTCATGCGAATGTTCCTCACCAACTTCAGGAAGCCTATCGTGCTCCGTTTCGGTACGCTCGACCTGGTACACAGCAAGTGGCGTACCTACGACCAGCCGTTGGGTGCAGCCAGTGGCGGAACCTTGGAGGCGAGTGCCGTCAGTCTGGAGGAAAATGCCGAGAAGACACCGGTCAACTATGTGCTTCCTCCAGGTATCAGCCGCGAGCAGGACCCATCGCAGCCACAGCTTGTCGAGGCAAACGAGCAGGCGCTGAGTCTGGTGGTGAAGGATCTGACCCATGGCGAGGCAAAGGCGGTATATAAGAACTCTACCCTCGATCTCCGCCAGTACAAGCGCATCCAGATGTTTACTCATGCCAATGCCCTGGAGCAGAACGCCACCAATCTGAAGAACGACCAGCTGGCGGTCTTCATCCGTCTGGGCAGCGACTATAAGAACAATTACTATGAGTACGAGATTCCGCTCAAGCTGACCGAACCTCGCAACAATTATAACCGCAACAGTTCTGCCGACAGAAAGCTGGTCTGGCCAGAGGAGAATATGCTCAATGTAAACCTGAGCGTATTTACCAGTCTCAAGAAGGAGCGCAACAAGGCGAAGGCTGCTGGCATGGCTTCCTATATGGCACCTTATATGATGATGGATGCAGAACATCCGGGCAACCGGATCACCATCGTGGGCAATCCGAGCCTGGGAGAGGTAAAGACGCTGATGATAGGTGTGAGAAACAATTCGGATGAGGTGAAGAGCGGAGAAGTCTGGGTCAACGAGCTCCGGCTTCTGGAGCATAACAACAAGGGAGGATGGGCAGCCAATGCCAATCTGAACGTGCAGCTCTCCGACCTGGGCAGCGTGAATGCCACCGGCCGCTATATGAGCGAAGGCTTCGGCGGTCTGGAAGACGGTGTGGCTAGCCGCAGCACCGATAATGATGGTGCCTATAGTGTGACCACCTCGTTGGAGATGGGTAAGTTCTTCCCCGACAAGGCGAAGGTAAGCATACCTTTATATTATAGTGTGACGAAGGAGAAGACTTCTCCGAAATACAATCCGCTGGATACGGATATGGAACTGAAGGATGCGCTGGATGCCGCCGGTTCGAAGGCTGAGCGGGACTCTATCGAGAACATCGCCGTGACCAAAGTCACCCAGACCAACTTCTCGGTATCCAATGCCCGTGTAGGTATCGCCACCCGACGTCATCCGATGCCTTACGATCCAGCCAACTTCTCGTTTACCTACAGTCATGCCCATCAGCATACTACGGGTGAGACCACGGTCTTCGAGAATCGGGACAACTGGCGCGGAGCCCTGGATTATTCCTGGACACCTATCTATAAGGCGTGGGAACCTTTCAAAAACTGGAAGAACAAGAGCAAGTGGCTCGACATTCTGAAGCGATTCGGATTAAACTGGTTGCCTCAGAACATCGCCTTCAATACGGAGATGACGCACGAGACCTATGAGTTGCAGGAACGCGATATGGAGAGTACGCTCAATTCGCAGCTGCCGCTCACCGTGAGCGACCAGTTCCTCTGGAACCGCGAGTTCTCTCTGCGCTGGGATCTGACCAAGAACCTGCACATGAACTTCCAGAGTGCCACCCATGCACAGGTGGATGTGCCTTATCCGGATGTGAATGCCGATCTCTATGCCGACCAGTATCATGCCTGGAAGGATTCGGTGTATCGAAGTTCGGTATGGCAGAGTGTGAAGAGTTGGGGTACGCCGCTCGACTACAGTCAGAACTTCACGGCATCCTATAAGTTGCCTATCCATCTGCTGCCAGTCTTCGACTGGGTGAATACCGATGCCTCCTACAACGCCAACTATACTTGGGAGCGAGGTACGGAGGATGAGAACGGCAACTCGTATGGCAACACCATCAACACCCAGCGCGAGCTGACGATTAACGGAAACTTCGACCTGGTGCGCCTCTACAACCACATCCCATTCCTCAAGAAGGCGAATGACCGATTCAACCGCTCGATAAGCAGGAGTGAGATAGAGAGGAAGAAGAAGGAGAAGGAAGCCAGACGGAAGCAGGCTTTGCTGAAGAATGCACAGCAGAAGAATGATATGCAGAAGAATCAGGTAGATCTGGCAAAGGCGCTTCCGAAAAACAGAAAGGCTTTCGAGAAGGAAATCACCCTCCTGCCGGATACGTCCCTGCTCATCAGACATGGCAAGAACAGCAAGCGACTCATCATTTCTGCCAAGACGGAGGATGGAAAGGTGTATCAGCTGAAATATAAAAAGGTGGATAACAACCAGATTCGTATCAAGTCGAAGGTGGATAGCATGATGAAGCTGAAGATTACGGTGATGCCGAAAGAGCCGCTCGATAACGAAAAATGGTATCGGACAGCCCAGACGGCAGCCCGACTGGCAATGATGCTGCGCAAGGTGAGCTTCACCTACCGCAACAACTATCAGATGCTTCTGCCGGGCTTTACTCCTAACGTGGGTGATGCCTTCGGACAGAAGAAAGTGGGAACGATGGCGCCGGGACTGGATTTCGCCTTCGGACTGGTGGATGACAGCTATATCGGAAAGGCAAGAGACAACGACTGGCTGCTCTGCAACGACTCAATCGCTACGCCGGCTACCACCAGTAAGACCGAGAACCTGCAGCTGCGTGCCACCCTGGAACCGGTCAAGGATTTCAAGATTGATCTTTCTGCCACCCGCACCATGACCACGCAGAAGAGCATACAATATATGTATGAGGGTACACCGACCACCCAGAGCGGAACTTTCCAGATGACTACCATCTCGCTGAGTTCGGCTTTCGAGGGCATCGGAAATGCCAACAGTGGTTATCGCAGCAAGACTTTCGAGAAGTTTGTCAACTCGCTCGATGGTTTCCGCCAGCGGGTGGAGTCGCAGTATGCCGGAACGGTATATCCTGCGGGTTCTACCTTGGGTGGAGGCAAGTATGATGCTTCCCGCACACCGGTTAATCCGTATAGCGGTGATGTGATGATTCCTGCATTCCTCAATGCCTATACCTTGATGGGCGGCAGTTCGCTCTCCATCTTCCCGGCATTGAGCCGGCTCTTGCCAAACTGGACGGTGCGCTATAGCGGCTTGGGCAAGTTGCCATGGTTCCGTGATCACTTCAAGAGTGTGAACATCAACCACGCCTATAAGAGCATCTTTGCCGTGGGCAGCTATAGCAGCTACAGTACCTATCAGGAGTATATGAATGGTCTGGGCTTCGTGACGGATGTCTCTACGGGCAATCCATCGCCTAGCAGCATGTTCAATGTTTCTCAGGTGAGCATCAACGAGGCATTCTCGCCATTGCTCGGTATGGATGTTACGCTGAACAACAATATGACCATCAAGGGTGAGTATCGCCAGACCCGAGTGCTGAACCTCAGTATGACGAGTGTACAGGTGAACGAGGCGCTGAGCAAAGACTGGGTGGTAGGTATGGGCTATCGCATCAACAATTTCAATCTCTTCGGTGCTCCAAAGGCACACAAGGTGAAGGGAAGAACGGGTGCCCAACAAAACAGCCGAAACGGAAGCAAGGGCAAGAATCAGACCCAGAACTACGGTCCTAATCACGACCTGAACCTGCGTCTCGACTTCAGTTTCCGCAAGCAGGCAGCCATCGTCCGTGATATAGCCACGATGACGAGCAGCGCCAGCAGCGGCAACAATGCCCTGAAGCTGAGCTTCACGGCTGATTATACCTTGAGCAAGATGCTCACCATGAGTTTCTACTATGATCGCCAGACCAACACCCCGCTCTTGTCGAGCAGCAGTTATCCGACGACCACGCAGGATTTCGGTCTGAGCATCAAGTTCTCGCTGACGAGATAGGCAGAATATTCTTGAAAATAAAAAAAGCTCGAATGTTTGATGCATTCGAGCTTTTTTTCTATCTTATTCTTTCTTCATTATTTCTTGTCGTAAGCGTGAACAGGGTAGTCGATGGTGTAGTGAAGACCACGGCTCTCCTTGCGCTCGATAGCCATACGGGTGATGAGGTAACCTACATTGATCATGTTGCGGAGCTCGCAGAG
>JAIINY010000107.1:0-9015 GCA_022741625.1 Prevotella sp.
AATTTGGGGTAACCTTACCCAATGGCGAGAGCATCAAGATTGGGAGGAGGCAGACTTGAAGTATAGGGCATTGAAGATGGTGCTTCCATCTGATGACCCAAACATTCGTTACATCGAAAAGCATTTCAATGTGCAACGAGATGAAAATGTGATAAACAACGTAAAAAATCGCGTTGCTGCTTATGAGGATTCTGTTCGCCACCATTATGAAATGATAGAAATGGCAGCTTATAAAGATAGTGTAGCCAATCGGTTATTGCGAGAGTCCGAAGAGATTAAAAGTAATTTCACCAATCGTTAGCCTAACAGAATATCGGTAATTTAGACCTTGTCCTAATCGGGGGTGTTCCCCCAAAATCGGATTTCCTTATTCCAATCTGCCGATATAGAATGTACAAAAAAGGCAGTGCCACAATGTGTGCCACTGCCTCCATACTTGTTATTTCATCAGAAATTATTAATCTTATCCTTCGTATATACACACTTGACATCATCGTGAATCAAGCCACCACTATACCAACCATCACCAGAAGCAGTCCAATTGAAACCGACTTCCGTACCTTTTGATACTGCCTTGATATTTTTCTTGACCTTTACACCAAAGCCCGTAACATACATTTTTTGGTCAGGATAGTTGTTGACGTTACGAAGTTTGATGGCAAGATACCTGTCTTTCAAGCATCCAGTAACACCCTCGTTAGAGTTGCAACCTCTCAACTTCCAGTCACCATCAGCATCACCCTTGCCACAGAACTTCATCTCGACAACGGCATTACCTGTTAAATGTCCAAGTGCATAGTAGAAGTACATCTTGCCTTTGGTTACCCCTTTCACATAATCGTACATGTTTTCTTCGAGACGATAGAACTTACGACGGATGCCATTGATGTCATCAGCGTACAAGAAGTCTTTCACTGCCCCAGAAGTGATGTGCATGGCAATGGCATCCACGATAACCATATTACGCTGTTCTACCTTCAAGCCATACTCATTCATGTATTCTTGCAAAGCATCAATCATTGCTTGGCGACGAGGGTCAGAAAAATCAAGAAGCTGATATAGTGGAATAAGTCCACTATCAGTGGCACTATCAATGCCCAAAGAATAGCCAAGAAGCGCACAATTGTTCTTCTCGCCCTTTACGCAACTATTCATCCATGCGTTCACATCTTTTACAGATGTGTCACCACCATAGCGGTGCTCCACTGTCTCGACATTGGAGTTCTCACGACACTCCTTATCCTTAGGCTCAAACGTGATATGTTTCTCACCATCAACAGTTGCACCTGTATCAGGAATAGGAACCTTTGCCGTAACATCCATCTTGAGAAGTTTCTCAATGGAAGTCTCCCAGTTGTTCTGTTCTCGACGCATGATATACTCATACATGCAACCGTAGAAAGTCTTCGTGGTAACGTGGGTACCATACTTCTTGTATAGTTCCTTGATGCGGTTCTTGTCCAAACGAGCTGCAGACGAAGGATTAGCATTGTCTGTTGCATTGATTTCATTCCATACTTCGGTAGGAATGTAGTCACGCAGTGTGTCCAACACAAATGGCTTGACATTGAGAGCATACATCTTGCGGATAATCATCTTCTCGGCATACTCATAGATGTCAACTTGCTTGGTGCTCTTGTTGAAAGAACGGCTAAGGTTGCTTCCAAAAGAAAGACCTTTCACACCAAGTGAGATTTTTCCTGCAAGGCAACTGTTGATAGAGTTTGTCATTTCGGAATAATCCTTACCAGAACGATCTACATCGTAAAGCATCTCGGCATCGTCAAGTTCAACAAGAGCTTTCTGTACCAACAGATTGTAATCAAGAATCTGCGTCTTTACAGACTCGTTAGTACCTAGTACTCCTGTGATGTCAACACCACACCCGAGTCCAGTTTTTGAGACCAAGTTAACATCATTCGTGTTAACGGTCTTTAGTGTCATTGGTTTGTTACACATTTTTAAAGTTTTTTATTTAACTAACTTATACATAATACGTATGTTGTTTTGAGTTGAAGGAACAGTTTGGTAACCGTGACTACGAAGTGTTTCTTCCAATATTGGCTCCGCAACAGCCACTAGCATTATTCCATTTTGGCGTCCGTCTAGAGAAGCTAATTTTTTTTCATCAGCTTGAATTAACTTGAAGAAATCATCTTTTTTTCGATAAATAGACTCACATTTTATTTCTGCAACAATTTCAGTGCTTCCAGAAATTTGTTTGTTGAAAATCAAATCTGCTCTAAGATGATTATCATATGGATTTTGTTCTCTGACTACATCATAACCATATCCAGTAAAAAACATAGCCAATTCAACTTGCAACCATCCTTCCCAGCCTCCTTGTGAAAAGAAAGGAAGGGCATAATCTGGTAGTTGGGAGAAACGTTGATTTTCCCATATACTTAAGCCGACTATTAGCCCATTCAAATCAATAGGGTTCATTGTTGTATACTCATTCTTCCTTACTCTCTTTACTATTAGGCTTTTCAGGACCCGCCTCTCAACGTTGATGGTGCAAAGATATAGCGAAAGCCCGACTGGTGCAACTATTTCCACCAGACGGGCTTTGTGTCCATCGAACAGGCTATACCAGCCTGTTATTTCTTCAAAATCTTACTTGTTTCGATTTCTCGAACCCCAAAAGTGAAACGAGGATTTCAATTCCTCACGGTACTTATCGCCGATATGTACTTCCATACCATTCTCCAAAACGACATATCCATAATAGTACATGTCGATATAACGGATGTTGACGATGAAAGAGCGGTGAATACGCTTGAACATGTTCGGGTTCAACTCTGGCTCAATGTCTCCCATAGGGCAAGATTGTGTGTAACGCTTGCCATCAACCATGTGAATAATACAGTTGTCCTTCATTGCCTCAATATAAGCAATGTCACTGACAGTGATTCGCTTGCATCCCATACCACAACTAATCAAGAATACATCGGTAGGGTACAAACACTCGTTTGATGCTTTCATTTCTGTTCTCATAATATAATTTTGTTTGAGCACCTCACGATTGACGCAAAGATACTTCAAACCATGAAAACAGGTAGCACGAAACCACCATACAGCCATATTATCCACCGAACGGGAACTAGAACACGATAAAGGGTCTATACGCCACTTGTCATCGTGGCATATAGACCCTTGTCGTTTCCCGTGAGGTGCGGGTGACTATAATTGCTGGGCACCTTATACTCCTGCCCAGCTTAGGAGTTTATCTAATGTTATTAATTTCCAAGTTGTTATTCAAATTTGAGACTTCCACATTTTATGGATTTGAATGTTTTTCCAAGAAACCGTTTCCATGTATGATCCTCAGACTCTGCATAAGGAATAGATTCATCAGATTGCCACCCTTCATCATCACTTCCTGTCATAACCTTTTGATCTTTTGACAAAATTAAATCTACATTTTCAGTAGATATAACATCAAAGATACGGAAACCTGCAGTGGAAATATTTCCTAACTCTACTTCTCTGAGACAACTGCAGCCGGCGAAAACAAAGCTTTCAATATGCATTACGTTTGGAGCATAAACAGACTCAAGATTACAACAATCACTGAAAGCTTGAGAATAAATAGCTATTACATCTGGCAAATTTATTGATTTAAGACTTTCGACAGAGTTAAAACTAAAACCTTCTATCCTCTCACATCCCTTAAGAGTCAAGTCTATAGTACCTTCTTTAGCATTTTTGAGGGCATCTGTTATTTTAGAAAAGTCATTAAAATCTTTAGCCAAATTGAGCGTTATGTCAGTTTTTCCTGCAGCCAAAGCTTGTTTTATAATTAATTCTGGTGTGAGTATGGAGGCATCGCCTCCAGTAATTGCATCGCCAGTACCCCAATCCGCAACACTTACACTTCCGATTATAGCATTGTCCTTACCTATTCTTACATCATAGGTATAGCTCTTGGCTTTTTCAAGAGCAGGAATTCCTGTTACATACAGTTCTTTTGTCTGAGTAGGGTTGCCCACACCATCATTGTATGTCACAGTGAGTTTGAGGAATTTCTCTGTAGAATTGGCAGTTCCTGGAGATACCAAAGCATAGAATACATTGTCTTTTTTACAAGCTTGGATGCCTACGTAGCTGTCACTTTCTCCTGCTGGAACTTTCAGCTTAGAATAAACTTCTACGGCAGAAAGTGTAGGTATCCGTGTTTCGAACTCATTTCCAAAAGCACTTACTTTGACTATGATGCGAGCCGTCTGACGTTCAAAGTTCAATGTCAACTGTCTGGTATCAGGTATCTTTGTCACATTTTCAGTGCATGTCATATAATCAGACTGAGCAATTTTCGTGATGTCAGATTGATCAGCTTCGATATGACCCTCAGAGATAGAATTGGTGGAATTCCCTGGATAAAAAGCCTCGAAAGTCTGGGCATTACCCGTCCAGAGCTGATAGTCATTCGCATTCGCCCATTGTCCGGTCTTATTTTTGGTATAAACCACGGTTTTACCCTCAGTAGTTACGCTGATAGCATCGTTCTCATTAAAACTCTGTTGTTCCGCTTCTGTACCCACAGGATTACTACGGGTAAAAATGCTGTTTCCACCAACGGTGGCAGCAATCTTCACCTCATTGGCGGCAGTGTTAGCTCCCAGTTCGTCATCAGTAGAGCAAGCGGCAAGCATTGCTATAACTGCAAATGCTCCCATATATCTTGTAATCTTCATATCTTGTCTATTTTAAATGTCTAACAATTCTTTAATCAGTCTCTTTTTCGGTAATGGTTTCTTTTCCCCAAGGTTTCGCACTTATGGCGCCCCCTTGCACTACATCCTTACCTGCCAACAGATGCAACTCATGTTTTTTACCGGATTCAAATGTCACAGCGTCGGTGGCAGTCCAGATATATTCTGTATTATTCACCTTGAACGAAATACTAAAATTACCAGCAGCAACGGTCTGTGGAATCACAATGGCAGAATAGTTGAAGACTGCATGGGCGGTTGCGTTCTCTGCCGGCGTGAATCCTGTAGTTTCTGGAGTAATGGCTGCTGTCTGGGTACCATCAACTTGAACACTTATAGGGCTTGCAGAGAAATCCACTTTGCTGCTGATAATGGTGCCATTCACCTTGACATCAGTTACAAATCCTTTCGTAACCGTATTATTATTCGTATTAAACTGGTCTCTCAACTCGATAATGAGATTCAGCTGACTGAGGAGATGGGTGAATGCGACCTCAACCGCTTTGCTGGTATTCAATTCCGAAACAGGCGTGAATCCCGTTTGCTTAAATACAATAAGGTCGGATGAATAGTCTTCAGCATTGCTTTGGTCTTCTTTTACAGAAAAGGCATAATCAGTCTTTCCGAAGACTTTAACTTTGCCATTTGCATCTTCGGTAGTCTCCTGATATGGCGCATAAGCCAGAATATCAACAGCTGTAGTTGAATTCTGCCACAACATTTGGGTAGCCGGAATCCAATTGTAGCCTTTCTGTGATACCTTGATATTATCATAGGTATATTTTTCGCTATTAGCATTTTTGATGCAGAAGCCAAACGATTTAAGCTTGTCCGCACTGTTTCCGTAAGAGGCACGGGTATTCATGCCATCTACACTTGTCATGATTCTAACCACATTGTCCGCAGGATAATTACTCTGTGGTAATCCATCCTCATTTGAGCAGCTGGCAAAAACTGCCGTTGCCATAGCTGCCATTGTTAATATTTTAATTGCTTTCATATTGTTGAATTTTATGTTTTAATTTTAAGAAAGTTAATCGTAAGCCTCACCCTTGATAGGTTCGCCTGTAGAACCCCAGCCAGAGATGTTAACATCGCCAAGTTTTATGATATCACGTCCAACCTCCAGGTTGATGGTGGTAATCTTGCCACTCTCAAACTTGAAAGGAGTTCCATTGTCGTAGATGAAGTCCTTTCCGCCAATGGTGATGGTTATTTTCTGAACGCCATCCTGCGGGATGATGATGGAAGCATATTGCTTGTTGGCGGTTAATGCTGGCATATCGAAGTCAGCTTTATCTTCTGCTACAGCAGATGGGGTGACAGCCTTGGTCAGATAATTGACGGTTGCTTTTTTTGCGGCATTGCCTACAGCTACCTTTTCTACGGTAGGTCCCTCTGTTCCCCATTGATTCTTATAGGTAAGGTTCACCACAAGTTTTGCCATTACATGGGTAAAGGTGAGAGGAACAGTTTGCTGTTCATCGACATTATAGGATAAGCCATCTTTGTTGACTGCCACCAAGAGGTCACTTTCAGTTTGCTTGTTCACATCGAATGTATATTCTCCAGCGGTAAGGTCGGATATTGCTGCAGTTGGATAGACACCGATGAAATAATGCTTGTCACGGTTGTTCTTCCAAAGCATCTGTGGAGTGGATACCCATGAACCGTTAGTCAACTTGTTGATAGCGTTGTTCACCACACGCTCTCTTGTCTCAGGAGCAACAGTTGCATCACCAGTCCAGGCATACACACTGATTTCATCACCCTCCTCAAAGGTTTGTCCACCCTTCTCATCTGTGGCAACACGTGTCATATTGCCGATACTGGTAGAAACGGTGATGTACTTGGAGGTCTCGCCTCCGATACCGTTCTCGTTGTCAGAACAACTGCCCAATGTCAAAGCCATTGCCATCAGGGCAAAGAGATAAGTTTTCTTTTTCATTGTCTTTTACTATTATATTATTATATGTTTATATTCTTGTTTTGATTCTTGCTTAAATGAGAGGGTCGCTTAATCTTCAGGATTCAGGATTTCGCCACGATAAATCCATTCCTCAGTCCAATCATCTATCTTCGTGCTCGTAAGATACATGTAAGGTTTCATCTCCTCAAATTCTAAGTTTATCTTGTACTTGCCGCCAGATTTCATGACGGGTGCTTCGATGTCGTAGTTGCTAACTACTCCCCCAGGAGAAATCAGTTGGATAAACAACTTGGTGGTATGAAAACCGTTGGCTGTCGGCATCAAGCGTAATGTTTCCGTTTTTAAAGTTTCGCCAGGCACTGCGATTCTCAAAGGTATATCACACTCTTCCTTGGTATAGCTTGCCGTCCCGAATGTTCCATCCTCATTCTTTTGCAGGGGAAGGAGTCCGGTTGCAACATTCAGAACCTTACCTATCATTGCAAAATTGTCAGGAACTCCTTCAATGAGGATGGTCAGTTCTGCAAGTATATGGCGCATTTCATTTTTTGTTATGTAGTTGACATTTGATTTGTCTATAACGATGTCTGTTACGCCATAATAGGCATGGTCGGGAGAGGCACTTGGATTGGACAATCCAAACATGAGTTGGTTCATGTTGAGGGTTGCCCTTGTAGCCTCACCGATAAAAAACGGTTCTATAAGGTTGGTGGCAGCCAGAATCTGATAATGCCCTACAGGAAGAGCAAAGCGTTGGCTTGCCACCTCCTGCGCACTGCCATCATGTTTTTCCTCTACAAGCGAACCGTCATCGGCATTGAATATCCAGAGCTTCACGTCCTTCACTTCCGTACCTTGGTCGGCTTCATCTGCCCAGGTGAGCGATACTGACAAGCCACCCTCATTCTCACCATCATGAACATCATGGTCGCAACTTGCCAAGAGGCATGGGACGCATAACAGCACCCATAACCAAATATTAAATATTCTTTTTGCTTTCATTTTTCTATATTGTTTTATGGGTTACTGATGATTATCTTTAGTCTCTACTCGGCGAGCCTTATCCGCATCTTGGGTGTCATCGCTACCATTTCCTATGGCAGTAATGCGACTTGCCTCTATGCCATTCTTCACAAGCCAAGTTTTTACGGCTTCAGCACGCTGGCGAGATATACGTTTATTGACAGCCACGCTGCCTTTTGTGTCACACCAACCTGTTACCGTCACCTTCATGTTCGGATTCTCTTTCAATATTTTGAGAATATCATTCAATTTAGTCTCTTCATTTTGTTGGATGTCGATACTATTGAAGGTGAAATATATGACAGGGAAAGTCACCTTTGCAGATTCTTTTATGTCTTGTTCAGCAACTTTTGTTTCAGCCTTATCCACTGTTTCTTTCTGATTGACATTCTCCGAAGAAGTTGGTTCTTGTTGTAGAACCTCCTTTTGTAGAACTGATGGAGTTTCTGCTACCTTGTTCTTCTTTTTAGAGAGGTTTATCCCTAATCTTACTCCACTTTCCCAAACAAAGTTGTTCTTATGCAGATGCTCAGGCATTCCATCCATACGTTCGCCAGTAAGACGGGTCAGACCAGAATAGATGCCCAATTTCAGGCATGAGGTCAGTTGATAACCAACCAGCAAGTCTGCACCATAACCCAAATGCCAGTTGGTAGAACCTTTCATCACCTTAGCATCATCGGCTATAGTACGGATATCAGCCTTGGTCGTTACTGCATATATATGAGGTGAAACAGCCAAATCCCATCGGCTGTCAGCTGTTTGATGGAACAGTCCAAGGAGATTGATATTCACTCTTGCCCCATATTGTCCCATTCTGACATGGCTTTTCAGATTGGCATATTCCCAACTGTCCATGCCCAGGACACCTGCGTTGTAAAGCATACCGTCGCTACCCAACCAATAGTTACGTTCTACGCAGCAGTCTTGTGCCGACAATTTCATTTCTCCATATTTAGCAGATAACTCTGCCGAGAAGATGGAGTTGAAACGATAGCCCCCATATAAGCCAGCAGCCCAACCGAGGTACGTCTTGTCGTGTCCGAAACTTGAGAAAGTAGAGAAACCGAAAGGCATTCCACCCTCTACTCCGACGTACCAGCCTTGCGAAATAGTCTTTCCATCTTCTTTTACTTCTGCTCTCGCAAAAGAAAATGGAAGAATAAATGCAAGTATTGCAACCAGCAACCGATTTTTTGTTGTCAAATAATTTATCATCTCATTCATTTTTTTACCGTAAAAATAAAGATCTATCTCCAATTACAGGACAAGTATCCACCATAAAGCTAATTCATCCATTCTATCCGAAACTCACTCCAGGAAATACAAGAGGTTTGTTAGGAAGAT
>JAIINY010000108.1:0-8972 GCA_022741625.1 Prevotella sp.
ACGCCATACTTCTTGGCAGCATAGTATTCTGCGAGAACGCAAGCATTGGTATTTGAGTCGTCACCACCGATGATGACAAGTGCCTTGATGCCGAGTTCACGAAGAATCTCAATACCCTTCTCGAACTGGTCTTCCTTCTCAAGCTTAGTACGTCCGGAACCGATGATATCGAAACCACCTGTGTTGCGGTATTCGTACATGATTTCAGAAGTAATCTCCATGTACTTATGGTCAACGAGACCACCAGGACCGAGGATGAAACCATAGAGCTTGTTAGCTGGGTTAAGAGACTTCACACCGTCGAAGAGACCAGAGATCACGTTGTGACCGCCAGGAGCCTGACCGCCAGAAAGGATAACACCTACGTTGAAAGCAGGGAGTTCCTGAGCCTCGCCAGCCTCGAAAGTAATGACAGGCATACCGTATGTATTAGGGAAGAGAGCCTTGATTTCTTCCTGGTTACCTACTGACTGAGTTGCTGCACCCTCAACTGCCTTTACAGGACCCTGAAGCGCCTTTGGCAACTTTGGCTGATAAGCAGCTCTTGCAATCTGCAATGCACTTTTTTCCATAATTCTTTTATTAATATTTAATTAGTTGAAACTTCAAAAACACTGCAAATTTAAGGTTTTTCTACGAGATACGGAAAGAAAAATGCTAAAAATGAGTTAATATCAATATTTTTTTTGATTTTCTATTGCTTTTCCAAAGAAAATGATTATCTTTGAGCCAATGTTTTTAACCAATTATTAATTTAGAAATAAGAATTATGGCTAGCAAAAGAGATTTAAAACGCACTATCAACTACATTACCAGCGAGCTTTTCGCTGAGACTGTAGCTGCGTCTTTGTACAATGGAAACCCTTCTCAGGAGGACGTAGATGGCATCCTTTCATCTATCGTAATGGTCAATAGCGACTTCATCAAGCGCGTTTCTCACCCAGAGCCAGGCATGAAGCCAGGTACATACTATCAGAACCTGATTCGTGACTTCAACAAGCAGGTGAGCGAGATTATCGACCAGATCTCCAACATGGGATAAGCCCCGGAAAACGGAGAAGGACATCCATTATACCTATATAATATATAGATAACAGATTAAAAAGCAATGATCAAGGACATCTGTCAGTGGATATTATACAAGCGAATGGGATGGAAGAAGGAAGTAACCATCGACTTTCCCAAGAAGTACATCATCTGTCTTGCACCACACACCAGCAACTGGGACTTCCTGATAGGACAGCTCTACTCCAGAGCTGAGAACATCAAGAGCAACTTCCTGATGAAGAAGGAATGGTTCTTCTGGCCGCTGGGACCTATCTTCAGAAAGATGGGAGGCGTACCGGTGTGGAGAAGCAAGCATACCAGCATGACCGACAACCTGGCCGAAGAGGCTAAGAAGCGCGAGAGTTTCGGTCTCTGCATCACCCCGGAAGGTACCCGCTCGCTCAACCCGGAATGGAAGAAGGGATTCTATTTCATCGCCCTCAAGGCAGGCATCCCTATCCTACTCTACGGCGTGGATTACGAGAAGAAGGTGATACAGTGTACCAAGATGATCATCCCTTCGGGTGATGTGGAGAAGGACATGCGGGAAATCAAGCTGTACTTCAAGGATTTCAAGGGAAAGAAACCTGAGAAGTTCTCCATTGGAAATATCGACTAACAAGCAAAAAGAAAGGAGGATGTGTCATAAGTTCAGATAATGGCAACTTATGACACACCCTCATCATAGAAGAACGTGAAAAAAACGAGATTTACAAAATATGGGCTGATAAGCAGTCTGCTTATCTCTTCCGGATTCATGCTGCAGGCATTCGATGAGGGAAACAGTCATGCATGGGGAAACATCGAATACGATGAAGATCCGTGGGTGTTCAACGCCTCACGCCCCTACTTCGTGACTGCCGGACTGCAGAACCGGCATCTCTCACTATGGGCATCGCACGGAAGATACTGGGATGCTGAAAGAGGATGGAAATGGCAACGTCCTAACCTCTTCTGTACTACGGAAGACCTCTTTACCCAGACCATTGTGGTGCCTTACCTCATCCCGATGCTGGAAAATGCCGGCGCCATTGTCTTCACTCCCCGTGAACGCGACTGGCAGCAGCAGGAGATTGTGGTGGATAACGACGACAGACAATCCATCGCCTACCAGGAATTCGTGAATGGCAAGAAATGGAAGAACTGCGACTCCCTGGGATTCGCCAACCTCCAGGCTTCCTATCAGGATGGAGAAAATCCGTTCCAGATGGGTACCGTGAGACAGGCGAAGGCTACCAAGCGAAAGAAAAACAGCCTGGTAAGTTATCAGCCTAACTTCCAGAAAGAGGGAAAATATGCCGTTTATGTAAGCTACCAGACACTGCCCAAGAGTGTACCCGATGCCAAATACATCGTCTATCACAAGGGACAGGCTACGGAGTTCACCGTCAACCAGCGGATGGGTGGCGGCACATGGGTATATCTCGGCACCTTCGAGTTCGACAAGGGATGCAATGAGTTCAACCGTGTGGTCTGCACCAATCACGCCTCCCGCAGAGGTGTCGTAACCACCGATGCCGTACGATTTGGAGGCGGTATGGGCAACATAGAACGTGGCGGATTCGTAAGCGGACTGCCTCGCTGCCTGGAAGGAGCAAGATACTACGCCCAGTGGGCTGGAGCACCCTATAGCGTGTATGGCGGAAGAAAGGGAAAGAACGATTATGCCGACGACATCAACACCCGTTCGATGATGACCAACTGGCTGGGAGGCGGCAGCGTATATATGCCGGCAATGGACGGCAAGCGCGTGCCGATAGAGCTTTCTCTCGCCCTGCACAGCGACGCAGGATACAACCCTGACGGACAATCCACCTGGGGTACACTCGCTATCTGCACCACCGACTTCAACGATGGCATGCTGAATAGCGGCATTTCAAGATTTGCTTCAAAGGATTTCGCTAAGGCTTTGAGAGATAATCTTGTAGAAGATATGACCAACACCTTTGGTTCATTCGGAAAACGCTATCTCTGGGATAGGAACTATTCGGAGACCCGACTGCCGGAAGTACCATCGGCAATCATCGAAATGCTCTCTCACCAGAGCTTCCCGGACATGCGCATCGCACAGGATCCGATGGGCAAGTTTACTATTGCCCGCTCCATCTACAAGACCATTCTCAGATTCGTGAGCAGTAACCATGACGAACCGTATGTGGTGCAGCCTCTGGCACCCAACCACTTCAGTGTAGAGGTGGATGAACTGGGCTATGCCAGCCTCACCTGGAATGCGCAGCTTGACAAGACGGAACCTACCGCCAAGCCAACCAGCTACATTGTTTATCAGGCAGAAGGCAAAGGCGGATTCGACAATGGTACGATGGTTCGCTCCAACATCTACAACGTGAAGCTGGAGCCAGGCAAGCTCTACAACTTCCGGGTAGCAGCTGTAAACCAGGGCGGCGAGAGCTTCCCATCAGAAACCCTCTCGGCACTCTATAACCCTACTGCCACCAACAAGATTCTGATCGTGAACAATTTCCATCGCCTTGCCTCACCGCAGGTGGTAGATAACGACAGTATCCAGGGCTTCGACTTCGACCAGGACCCAGGCGTAAGCTATGGTCTGACGGCGGGCTGGAGCGGCAAGCAGCGGGTATTTGACATCCATAGAATGGGTATCGAATCTTCCAGCGGACTGGGATACAGCGGCAATGAGATGGCAGGACAGTTTGTAGCTGGCAATGACTTCAACCATACCGTGGAGCATGCCCAGGCTATCGCTTCCGGCAATAAGTACAGCATCGCCAGCTGTTCGAGCGAAGCCATCCTTTCGGGAAGAGTGAAGATGACCGACTATCAGGCAGTGGACCTTATCAATGGTCTGGAGCGCTACGACGGTTATACCCATCAGTACTACAAGACCTTCACCCCTGCCATGCAGAAGCGCATCAAGTACTATGCCCTCAACGGCGGAAAACTGCTTGTGAGCGGCTCCTACAACGGCACCGACATGCAGGATGAAGAGGAAAAATCATTCATGGGCGCTATCCTGAAAGTAAACTATGAGCCTACCGGCACCAAGTTTATCGTGCAGGATGTCAATCCGGAAGATTCCACCATTACCGAGCGAGACAGTATCGTTACCACATCGCCAACGGTAAGCGGACTGGGCAAGGAATTCAGCTACTATCATTCGCTGAATGCCAAGCATTATGCAGCCACCCATCCGGAGATACTCAAGCCAATAGGCAGCACAGCCTTCTGCGCCATGCGTTATCTTACGGGAACCAGTGCAGCAGTTGCCTACAGGAGCACCAGCTACCGCACCTTCACTATGGGATTCCCACTGGAGTGCATCAGCGATGAGAAAACCCGCTACAGCATCATGCAGGGTATTCTGAAGTTCTTAACAGAATAAATTTAAAATCAATAAAATATGTATAAGATTCAAGCAAACCAGTCTGGTACACGCTCTATCGAAGTGAGCGACCAGCATTTAGAGACTATTGACAAGTATCAGTTGCTCCGCAACCTCGTAGATAGCAATGGCATCATCGACGAGGAAGTGCTCGACAAGTTAAGATTCAACGTCCGTTCTCTTCTGGAGAGCAGCGACATCAAGGACAAGGAGTTGCTCGACCTCTGCCTCGACGTAATCTACAACCAGAATATGAAGGCACTCGGTCTCCACAACCTCGTATTGCTCTACGTAGATTGGAAGGACAAGAAGGATGCACAGGAAGCAGCTGAGGCTGAGCCAGATGCAGTGAATGACTAAAGTATATTGAATGGATTATAAGTTAACAGATTTTCTCCCAACAACCAAGAAGGAGTGCGAACTCAGAGGATGGGACGAGCTGGACGTCATCCTCTTCTCGGGTGATGCCTACGTAGATCATCCATCCTTCGGACCGGCTATCCTCGGCAGAATCCTGGAGGCTAACGGCTATCGCGTAGCCATCGTGCCTCAGCCCGACTGGCATGGCGACTTCCGTGACTTCAAGAAGCTCGGTCGCCCTCGCCTCTTCTTCGGTGTATCGCCGGGAGCCATGGACTCGATGGTAAACCGCTACACGGCAAACCGCCGTATGCGCAGCGAGGATGCCTTCAGTCCAGACTCCCGCCACGACATGCGTCCCGACTATCCGTCTATCGTCTATACCCAGATACTGAAGAAGCTCTATCCCGACGTACCTGTGGCACTGGGCGGTATCGAGGCATCACTGCGCCGCATCAGTCACTACGACTACTGGAAGGATGAACTCCGCAAGTGCATCCTCTGCGATTCGGGTGCCGACCTCATCCTCTATGGTATGGGCGAACGCTCCATCGTGGAACTTGCCAATGCATTAGCCGAAGGCAAGACCATGGACCAGATTCACGAGATGCCTCAGGTGGCTTTCTACTGCAAGGAGAAGGACATCCCTGGCGGATTCAAGGAGGATGACATCATCCTGCATAGCCACGAGGAGTGCCTGCATAACAAGAAGGGACAGGCGGAAAACGTGCGCCATCTGGAGGAAGAAGCCAACAAGATGCATGCCCAGCGCATGATTCAGGAGACCGACGGCAAGTATGTGGTGGTGAACCCACCATTCCCGCTGATGACCACCGAAGAGCTGGATGCCGCCTTCGACCTGCCTTACACCCGTCTGCCTCATCCTAAGTACAAGGGGAAGACCATTCCGGCATACGAGATGATCAAGTTCTCCGTGAACCTGCATCGTGGCTGCTTCGGTGGTTGCTCGTTCTGTACCATTTCGGCACATCAGGGTAAGTTCGTAGTTTGCCGAAGCAAGGAGAGCATTCTGAAAGAGGTGAAAAAAATCATCGAGATGCCTGATTTCAAGGGCTATCTGAGCGATCTGGGCGGTCCTTCGGCAAACATGTATGGCATGCACGGCAAGAACCAGAAGGCGTGCGAGGTGTGCAAGCGCCCATCGTGCGTAAACCCTCAGATTTGTCCGAACCTGAACACCGACCACAGCAAGCTGCTGGAGATCTATCATGCCGTAGATGCCCTGCCGGGTATCAAGAAGAGCTTCATCGGTAGTGGTGTGCGCTACGACCTGCTCCTACACAAGAGCAAGGACGAGAAGGTGAACCAGGCGGCAAGGGAATATACCCGCGAGCTGATCACCAAGCACGTGAGCGGCCGACTGAAGGTAGCACCGGAACATACCAGTCCAGAGGTATTGAAGTTCATGCGCAAACCATCGTTCGATCTCTTCTACGAATTCAAACGCATCTTCGACAAGATTAACAAGGAAGAAGGTCTCAACCAGCAGATCATTCCATACTTCATCAGTTCGCATCCGGGCTGTCATGAAGAGGATATGGCAGAACTGGCAGTAATTACCAAGGGACTCGACTTCCATCTGGAGCAGGTACAGGACTTCACTCCTACCCCAATGACGATTTCTACGGAAACCTGGTACACGGGATACGACCCATACACCTTGGAACCAGTATTCAGTGCCAAGACCCAGAAGGAAAAGCTTGCCCAGCGCATGTTCTTCTTCTGGTACAAGCCAGAGGAGCGCCGCGCCATTGAGAGCGAACTTCGCCGAATAGGCAGAGCGGATCTCATAGATAAGCTATACGACAAGAAGAGCTTCGGCGGAAATCATAGCGGAGGCTTCAAGGGCAAGAAGACCAACTTCGATGACAAGGCGATTGGTTCTACCTATGATAATCCGGGCGTGGGCAGAGGAGCCAAGGGCAAGCGTGGTGCCGGCAGAAATGCAGCAGAGCCAAATGGCGGAAAAGGCCGTGGCAGAAATGCAGCAGACCGCTTTGCGCCAAAGGGATATGGCAATGTGGGTTGCTATGATGAGGAGAAATACCTGAATGAAGGCCGTCCTTTGAATGGTAAATTTTCAAGAAACGGTCATGCTCAGCAAGGCAGAGGAAATAATGCTCAGCAAGGCAGAAGCAACAACGCCAATGCTAATATCCGCAATGCAGTAGCCGCTGCCAGAGCCGAGCTACGCAATCAGAAAGAGCAAGGTGCCGGCTTCTTCAAGGACAAGAAGAAAAAGAGTTTCAATCCTAATTTCGACACCGACAACCACAATCGCAAAAACCGCTATAACAGCGGAGACAAGAACGAGCGTGACAGCGGACGTGGAAACCAGGGAAGAAACGAAGGAAGAGGCAGGAGAAAATAATATGAAAAGAGGGTGTGTCATAAACCACATCCCATACGCCCTGAAAGGGCAGAAGCTCCTAGCCCAGGGTAACACCCTGGGCTAGGAGCTTCTGCCCTTTCAGGGCGTGCTTCACAAATGCTAGTATTGTCTCAGCGCCCCGAGTAACTCAGCATTCTCAGTCTTGTTTCCGATGGTGATTCTCAGACAGTTGCCGCAAAGCTGAACCTTATTGCGGTTTCTTACGATGATGCCCTGTGCCACCAGATAATCGTAGATGGCCTGCGCATCAGTTACCTTTACCAGGAAGAAGTTGGCATCCGTAGGATAAACCTTCACGGTGATAGGCAGATCCAGGAAGGCAGCCATCACCTTCGAACGCTCCTGAAGGATGTTCTTCACCCACTCATCCACCTTCAATGGATTCTTCAAAACCTCAAGTGCCTGCTGCTGGGTAAGCAGGTTCACATTATAAGGATACTTCACCTTATTGAATATATCAATAATCTCCTTGCTGGCAAACGCCATACCCAGACGAAGTGCCGCACAACCCCATGCCTTACTCATCGTATTGAGCACGATGAGATTAGGGAAATGCTTCAGCACACCACGGAAGGTGCGCTCGGAAGAGAAATCGCTATAAGCCTCATCCACAATGACTATACCATCAAAGAGACGAAGCACCTCTACGATAGCCTCGCGATTGATGTGATTGCCCGTCGGATTGTTAGGGCTGCAGAACCATACCACCTTGGTATTCTCATCGCAGGCATCAATGATCTTCTCTGCAGAAATCTGATAGTTCTCATCGAGCAACACAGAGCGATACTCCACATCGTTGACATCAGCACAAACCTCATACATACCGTATGTAGGAGCGATGGCTACCACATTATCCTTGCCAGGGCGACAGAACACACGGTAAACCAAGTCGATGGCCTCATCCGAACCATTGCCCAGGAAAATCTGGTCTTCAGCTACCCCCTTGATCTTACTTACCTGTTTTTTCAGTTCCACCTGCAGTGGGTCAGGGTATCGGTTATAAGGGTCGTTATAGGGATTCTCGTTGGCATCGAGGAAGACGCGG
This sequence comes from Prevotella sp., assembly GCA_022741625.1. Lineage (GTDB taxonomy): Bacteria > Bacteroidota > Bacteroidia > Bacteroidales > Bacteroidaceae > Prevotella. Next base: position 8,227 of record JAIINY010000108.1, read on the forward strand.
GCATTTCTGCCAGCGAATTCCGTGCGTGCGCAACTGTAAGGTGCCAAGTTCCAGATGTTTTCTCGGCACAAGTCTTTTAAATCTTTCATTCCTTACTTTTATTTTAGACTTTTTACTCTCAATCTCATAGCGTTGGCATGTGCCTCCAACTGCTCGTTCTCCGCCATCGTCACCACAGCATCACCTATGTTACGAATACCTTCTTCCGTGAGATGCTGGAAGGTGATCTTGCGGTTGTAACTGTCGAGGTTCACGCCATTGTAAGCCAGTGCATAGCCATGGGTTGGCAGGGTATGATTGGTACCGCTGGCATAGTCACCGGCACTCTCACATGCATAATTGCCCAGGAATACGCTGCCCGCATTCACCACTTTCTCGGCAAGCTGCTCATAATCAGCAGTTGCAATGATGAGATGCTCAGGGGCATAGGTATTGCAGAGATCGATGGCTTCCTCTTCGTCCTTCACGAGGATGAACTTGGAGTTGTCCAATGAGGTCTGCGCCATCTCCTTACGTGGCAACTGTTCCAACTGCACTTCCACTTCCTTCTTCACATCTTCCAAAACCTTCTCGGAGGTAGTGATGAAGAAAACCTGAGAGTCGAAGCCGTGCTCAGCCTGCGATAAGAGGTCGGCAGCCGCAAAGACAGGGTTGGCTGTTTCATCAGCGATGAGACAAACCTCCGAAGGTCCTGCCGGCATATCGATAGCCACATCGTGGAGAGAAACCTGCTGCTTGGCAGCCAT
>JAIINY010000109.1:0-8965 GCA_022741625.1 Prevotella sp.
TATGTTTGTAACTAATTGGATTTCAACTACAAAGATACAAAAAATATCGGAGATTACCAACTTTTTTAGGCACTATTTCTTATCCCGAACTGAGGTAGTTTTTAGAGAGAAAGCTTGGTGGTCTCCTCGAAAACCCGTACTTTTGTGGCAAACTTAGAAACTACAGTGAAAACTGCATGGCGCAGTTCTAACTGCACAATAACTTATAACTGCATAAAATAAACAACTATGAAGATTCTGAAATTCCACATAGTAGGACTCACTCACAACGATGTGAAAAATTGCGAGGTACAGTACGCCAAGGAAGCTGTGGGCAAAACCCTCTGTTTAGTGCCCGATGATGCCAATCCCTTTGATTTGCTAGCCGTAAAGGCTTACGAAGGGCAAAAGTCTGTAGGCTTTGTCTCGGCACTCGAAGTCGAGGATGTAAGAGCTGCCATCATCGCATCGGGAGATAGCAGCCTGCGCACCCGATGCGTGGCTTGCGACAGTAAGGAAGAAAACGGCAAAACCGGGCTTTATCTCGAAGTAAAAGCACTGGTAGATGCTACCGATGAGGAAATAGAACAGGCACGCATCAAAATTTACGATGACAGAATGTATGAAGACTGGCACTACACCGGACCTATCTATACCATCGACAAACTGGTTAGATTTAGCGATTCTACCTTGATGCTGGAAGGCGTAATCGACCGCATCATCAAAATTCAGAAGCAGCTGGCAGGAAAGGATGCTGGGGAGAACGGGCAGGCTGGAGAGATGATGGCGATGCTGCAGGAAGAACTCGATGAAGACCTGAAAGAGGCAAGAGAGCGACTGGTGGCCTTCCTGGAAAACCAGCGAAGCGATTATTCGAGAGAAATGCCCCAGGCGCGCAACCGACTTCTCAAGAAACTGGGACAGATAAAGGATGATGAACTGCAGAAACTCAGAGCCGTTCTGCTCACGGAGATGGGATTCATCACCAGTTCGAAATATCGAGAGAGTGCGGCGAAGAGCTTCTTCATAGATACGCCGATGGCTATCAAGGGGAAGCCAAACGGGGCTTACGATTATGAGGACCAGATAGACGAGATAGAGTGCCAGTTGGGGGCATTCCCCTTTAACCTTTATCGCATGTTCAAGGCCGACCCCGTGGATTTCCTGCGCCAGGTATTCTACAAGCGAGTGCCCAGAAAGATGATGATTCCCCTGCTTTCGGGCATCATCCTGATGATTAAGAGCGGCAGGGTGAATGATGTGAAGCAGTGGGGAAAACACGGTGATGCGGCATCGCTGGAGGCGATGAAGGCGGTGGGTGCCAAGCCTTCGAACGAAGTGAAGAAGGAGAAATTCATGGAACTGGTTGATTTGGTAATTCCGAAGATAGCGGTTTATAAGAAAAACGGCTGTCCTGAATTGCTGGTGAAAAGGCAATCCGACTGGTTTCCTGTGTTCCGCCTCTTAAACGGGTGGGGGCTATTCAATATGGGAACTCCTACGGCCTTCTGCAAACATCTGGCCCACCTGTATGAAAAACTACCTCCGGAGAATACGGGGCGTGCTCCGCTCTGCAAATGGAAGGATCTTGCGCAGGTGAAATCTGCACCTTTCAAATATGCGGCTCTGGAATGGTGGAAACTTGATTCAGATAAGTTGGGCTCGGTAAGCTTAGAAAGATTCAATCATTATTGCGATATTGTGAATGCTTTCAAGAAGATTTTGGGAGCAACAGCCTGTTCTGAGAATGTGAACTTGAAGGAAATCTTGCCGAAACTGGTGGATAAGAAAGTGCCAGCCTCGGACACCAAGAATGATGACGAGATGACGGCGGGAGATGGTAGCTAGCGGGGTATTAATATACCCCTCTTATACCCTTTATTGATTCTTTTATACCTTTTTATACCCCTCCTTATACCCCTGCTTTTTTATTCCAGGAAAAACTTGTAAACGGCTATTTTTTTGTTTATCTTTGCATCGCTTTTCGGAAGAGAAGTGGCTGGTTTTCAGTAATCCAGTCATTGTATAATCTAAATAATATTCAAATGGTAAACAACAATCTTTCTTTTGATGAGTGCAAGCAGATGAGCAGCCGTCTCATCGCCATGAACCCTAACCGCAATGCGAACATGGGTAAGATTTCTACTCATCTCCTCGATTACTACACCGAGCTTACCAAGCAGCCTTGGCTCAGCACCCTTGTAGGTCAGATTCGCGACCTCACCGCCAAGCAGAACCTGATGCTGCAGCAGGCGGCTGAGGCTGTGGATGCTGCGCAGTATCAGAACGAGGATGACCTTGCCTTCGCCATCATCAAGAAGCAGGAGGAGGTGAAGGCAGGCGAGACCTTCAAGCAGCTCGACAAGCAGATTTCCGTCCTCAAGAAGCAGCTGCCGTTCCGCTCTCCTCACTACTTCCATTTCCTCGATGACCATCGCGCCCAGAAGACCATCGACCCGGAGGCTTTCACCTTCCAAACCACCGTTGACATTGACAACCCGGAGGAGGTGGAGACGGCGGTGAAGAATGCCCTGCTGCTGAACGGAATGTTTGATGATGCAGAGGAGAAGCTTTTCAGAGAGAAGATTTTCTCAGCCGATGAAATCGAGCTTTGGAAGGGGAAAGTGCTCCACGTGGAACGTTCGGCACGCAACAAGGCGCACATCGACATCCGAATCCCTATCGGAATGACCATCGCTGAGGCTCAGAGCGCCTTCTGCAAGCTCATCCACGCCACCGAAGACCCAAGCTGCGTTACGCCTGAGCGCATCATCTTCATCACCGATGCCGTGAGCCAGATCTATACTGCCGACGACTGGTACAAGCGACTGGATGAGGAAGCCGTGGCAGAATATCGTGAGGCTTATAGAAAGAGAGGATTGGCTATCGACGGCCGTCCGCTGGATGTAGATTCTGCCCAGGTAAGAGCATCCCAGAATCCATATTCATCTCAGAATTCCTCTTCTCAGAATTCCTCTTCTCAGAGCTCTTCTTCCTCTGCTCCAACCGTAGATTTCCAGCCTGTCGAGAGCGAGGAGAAGAAGGCGAGACGAAATGCCAATGCCGTGCAGTATGAGCAGACCTACGATGGCGTTCCTTACGAGGAGATTACCAAGGCGCTGGTGAATCTGATGGGTGGCGCTCCTGCCCATGGCAACCGCAACAACTTCATCTATCGTGAAGCCTGTCTGCTCAGATACATCTGCAATAGCGAGGCGGCTTGGATTAAGCAGGTAATCGAAATCTTTGGCGAAGACGAGGCGAAGGCGTTCGCCTCTGTAGAGAGCGCCTGCAAGGTGGCTCAGTCCTCGGAAATGCCCCAGCTCGTGAAGCAGGCGGTGGAGCTTGCCCGCAAGAACTATCTCGCCAAGCAGGCCACCGAGAAGGCGGGAATCTATGCCGATGTTCCGCCTCAGATGCCTGCCCGATTGCCTAAGCTCATCAAGCTGCTCACCAGCAAGGTGCCAGCCGATTTCAAGGCACCTGTGGCGATGGCCGTGTTCCCTCCGCTTGCCGCTCATCTCAAGGGCGTAACCTTCCGTTACATCGACAATCAGGTGCATGAGGCGGCGATGATGAACCTGCTCGTAGCTCCTATGTCGTCAGGCAAATCGGCGGTAAACGGACCTATCGACTGCATCATCGAAGACCTGGTGCAGATGGATAAGGTGAACCGTCAGAAGGAGCAGGATTGGAAGGACGAGGTGAACACCATGGGCGACAACAAGAAGAAGCCCGTTCGCCCGGAAGACATCTGCATCCGCATCGTTTCGCCCGACCTTACCCGTGCTGCCTACATCCAGCGTCTCGACGACGTGCAGAAGGCTGGCGGCGCCTATCTCTACTGCAAGATGGACGAGGTGGACATGCTCAGGAAGTTCAACGACCCTAGCCAGCTGATTCGTCTCTGCTGGGACAATTCAGAAGACGGTCAGGAGCGAGTAGGAACCAAGAGCGTTACAGCCCGCGTAAAGACCCGTTTCAACTGGAATGCTTCGAGCACCATCGCCGTTACGCAGAAGTTCTTCTCTGTTCGTGAGGTGGCTGATGGAGCCGTGAGCCGACTGTCGCTTGCCACCATCATCCGTCCCGATTTCGCTCCTTATCCGGTAGTGGGAGAGTATGATGCGCTGTTCAAGTCGGAGTTGGCTCCTTACATCCATCATTTGAATGCTGCCAGCGGTTTCAAGGAGTGCAGGAAGGCGCGCCAGCTTATCGAGCGACTGGGCAGTGAGATTATGGAGATGGCTCAGCTGGCTTATAACAAGCCTTACGCCGAGTTTGCCAAGCGTGGTTTGGCGAATGGTTTCCGCAGGGCGATGGTGCTTTATCTGGCGAATGGCGAGAAGTGGGAGAAGCCGATAGAGGAATTCATAGAGTGGAGCGTGAAGTATGATTTATGGTGCAAGATGCGTTTCTTCGGCAATCAGATGCAGGAGGCGATAGATGCCGACAATCGTGCCGTGTGCCATTCATCCGGTGTGAGCAATCTTCTTCTCTTCGTTCACGATACCTTTGACAAGGCTGAGATTCAGAATGTCTGTATGGTTCATGGCACCAAGACGAAGCTTGCCATCCTCCTGTGCAATTGGAAGAAGCGTGGCTTCATCGTGAAGAACGATGATGATACCTTCTCCAAGACGGCTAAGTTCATCGGTAAATATGGCCATTATGGAACGCCTGGAATGGCAGCGTAAGGCTAGTAAAGCGGGCGTGGCGAAAGTCCCACGCTCCCGCTTTTGTCAGCACGCCCTGAAAAAAGCAGAAGCCAATGCCCATACGCCCTGAAAGGGCAGAAGCTCCTAGCCCAGGGCATCGCCTTGGGTTTTAGAACAAATACAAAATGTCGCCCTGAAAGGGCAAAAGCTTTAAAAATACCGCCTTTTTGTAACATCTCTGTAAAGGTTCTTGACCTTCATCAAGAAATCAGTGCTTTTTGAAACTTTTCTCCCAAAAAGTTTGTGTGCGAACACAGAAAGTTGTATCTTTGCATCGGAATTAAGAAAGAAGGATAAAAGATTAGTAATTTCAGGATACGAAAGGTATTGATAATAAGGGATTAAGATTGAAAAGTCAGGATACGGAAAAGGTTAATGATTAATTTCAGGATAAGAGAGGTATTAGAAACAAGGTAAAGATTGAAAATAGGGTAACATAGAAAGATTGTTAAGAAAAGGATAATGTTGAATTTAAAGTAAAGAAAGAGAAAAATTATGTTAGTATTAGGTATTGTTTTCGCAGCAGTAGTAGCATTTGCTGCAACTGTAGGCGCAGCTAGCAACAAACTTGCTTAAGCTGCCAGTGAAGTAAGGAACTTTTAAAGTTCAGAAACAGTAATTGAAGCAAAGTAGGAAGCCAATATGGGCTTCCGAGATGGAGAAGGGGAGCCAATGGGGCTTTCCGGAATGAGGGAGCGGATGATGCTCCTTTTTTTGTTTAACATTAAAACATCAGACATACATTATATATAAAAGGAAATCGGGTTGGTTAACAGGTTAACAGTTAACAACCCGATTTCTTAGTTTCTACCCCTATTCGAGGATGTTTTTCTAACTGTATGGTTGAAACGGCTGAAAGCCCAAAAACTCCTAGACCAGGGAGTGTGGGGCATTGCCTTCTTCCTTTTCAAGAACTACTTGAAAATCAGGGTGGTGAGCCTTTCTTTATCAAACAGTTCCTGAGCCACGGCTTGTATCTGGGCGGCGGTAATCTCATCCACCTGCTCGTAGAGGCGGTCAACGTTCTTTTCCCAGCCATAGTGCAGGAAGCTTTTGCCGAAGTCGAGGGCGAAGTTCTCGCGGTTGTCGCAAGCTACGCCTATCTGACCCTTAATCTGTTTCTTGGCAGCCTTGAGCTGCGCATCGCTCAATGGCTTCTGCATGAACTTATCCAGCTCCTTGCGAACCAGGCGGAGGCAGCGCTTCACATCGTGCTCATCGCAGCCGAAATAGATGCTCCAGGTGCCCGTGTCGCCATAAGCCACCATCGTGCTTTCTACGGTGTAAACCAGTCCGTTGTGCTCTCTGAGGGCAAGATTCAGCTTGGCGTTCATGCCAGGTCCGCCCAGCATATTATTAAGCAGATAGAGCGGCATTCGGCGGTCGTCGTTCACATCGTAAGCCCGGGTTCCAATCATCACATGAGCCTGATGGGTATTCTTCTGCATTACAATCGTCTGCCCGGCGATCTCTTTCCCCACAAATGGATGTTTTTTAGGTCCCTCAGATTTCACAGATGACACAGATTTTTCTGTAGTAATGGGATTCTCATCCCCTGAAATCTGTGTCATCTGCGGAGCCTGCGAAATCTGTGTAATCTCAGAATCCCGTACCCCCGAGAATCTCGTGTCTCCCGAGAAATCTGCGTCATCTGCGAAATCTGCGTGACAATCCTCCTCAGCAAGCTTGTCCGATTCATCATCTGCGACCGCCCTCCCGATAAGCTTCACCAGTTTCTTGAAATCAATATCCCCGTATGCGAAGAATATCGCATTATCCGGCCGGTAAAGTTTCCTTGTGAAGCGTAGCGCATCCTCCGTCTTGAAAGCCCGAACCTGTTCGGCTGTGCCCAGGATATTATGCCCCAGCGGAGAACCCTTGAACAGGATATTCTCAAACTCATCATATATCAGTTCGGCAGGTGAATCATTATAGCTCTCTATCTCATCACAGATTACCTCCACCTCCTTATCTATTTCCGCCTGCGGATAAACCGAGTGGAAGACGATGTCGGAAAGCAGGTCCACAGCCCTTGCGATGTGCTCCTTCAGGATGGCGGAGTAATACACCGTGCCCTCCTTGTTGGTGTAGGCATTCAGGTCGCCGCCCACACTCTCCAGACAGTTGAGAATGTGCCACGCTTTCCTGCGTTCGGTGCCCTTGAAGGTGACGTGCTCGCAGAAGTGAGCCAAGCCCTCCTCGCCCGGCTCCTCGTTGCGGGTGCCGGCATTTATCTGGTAGCCGCAGTACACCACCTGGCTATCCGATGGCAGGTGGATGATGCGGAGTCCGTTGTCTAATGTATAAGTATTGTATTTCATTTCAAGGTGCAAAGTTACATTGAAAATGTAATGAATCCAAAAAAATGGGCATTTATTTTGCATTATCGCCAAAAAGAATTATCTTTGTCCCCAAAAAAATATAAATAGAGACATAAAACAATGCGTAAGGTTATAGGAATAGGAGAGACCGTGCTTGATATCATCTTCAAGAACGGCAAGCCGATAGAGGCAGTACCGGGTGGCTCATCGTTCAATGCAGTCATCTCGTTGGGACGTTCGGGCGTGAACGCTTCGTTTATCAGCGAGGCGGGCAACGATCGTATTGGTGAGTATGTGATTCAGTTTCTGAGAGATAATGGGGTGAATGCCGACAATGTGAGTATCTTTCCGGAATCGAAGTCGCCGCTCTCGCTGGCGTTCCTCGACGAGAACAACAATGCCGACTACATCTTCTACAAGGACCATCCCCACGACCAGCTGGAATTTGCCACTCCGGAAATCAATCCTGGCGACATCGTGCTCTTCGGTTCGTTCTTCGCCCTGAATCCTGTGGTTCGTCCTCAGGTGGCCGGTTTCCTGGAGTACGCCAAGAATCACGGTGCCATCCTCTATTACGACATCAACTTCCGTGCTTCTCATCAGAATGAGATCATGAAGATTACGCCTAATCTGATAGAGAACCTGGAGCACGCAGATTTTGTGCGTGGCAGCCATGAGGACTTCGGAATCCTCTACAAGAAGCCGGAGGCGGATAAGGTTTATAATGCCGAAATCAGTTTCTACTGCAAGAAGTTTATCTGCACCCAGGGTGCTGACCCTGTGGAGGTGAGAGCCGAGAACGGCTTTGCCAAGAGTTATCCTTCGGAGAAGATGAAGCCGGTGAGCACCATTGGAGCCGGCGATAACTTCAATGCCGGTTTCGTATTCGGGCTGATCAAGGATGGAATCACCCGCGAGGATATCGACCGTGGATTATCTGAGGCGCAATGGGATAGCCTGCTGAAGAGTGCCCAGGAGTTCTCCACCGAATGCTGCAAGGACATCTACAATTATGTTTCCAAGGAATTTGGAGAAGAAAAGAAGAAGGAATTATAAAAATATATAGATTATGACTGAGATTACAAACAAGATTTATTACGTAGGCGTTAACGACCGCTACAAGCATCGTTTTGAGGGTCTCTGGCCTTTGCCTAACGGAGTGAGTTACAACTCGTATATCATTGACGATGAGAAGGTAGCGCTGGTAGATACAGTAGAGGTAGATTTCTTCACCCAGTTCCTGGAGAACATCCACGAGGTGATTGGCGACCACGACATCGATTACCTCATCATCAACCACATGGAACCTGACCACAGCGGCTCCATCGCCCTCATCAAGAAATATTACCCTAACATCAAGATTGTGGGCAACAAGAAGACCCTGGGAATGCTCGAAGGCTTCTATGGCGTTACCGATGATGTGGTAGAGGTGAAGAATGGCGAAACCCTGTCACTCGGAAACCACGAGCTGAGCTTCGTTCTCATCCCTATGGTTCACTGGCCAGAGACCATGGTAACCCTCGATGCGAAGAACAAGGTGCTCTTCTCGGGCGATGCCTTCGGTTGCTTCGGTGCGCTGAACGGCGGCATCATCGATACGGAAATCAACTGCGAGACTTTCTGGCTGGAGATGGTTCGCTACTATTCAAACATTGTGGGTAAGTATGGAATCCCTGTTCAGAATGCCTTGAAGAAGTTGGCTGGCGTGGATCTGGATTACATCTGCTCAACCCATGGTCCGGTTTGGCACGAGCATATTGAGAAGGTAATCGGCATGTATGATAAGATGTCGAAGTATGAGACGGAACCGGGCCTCGTTATCTGCTACGGCACCATGTATGGCAACACCGAGCGTATGGCAGAAATCATCGCCCGTGCAGCAAGCAAGGCAGGCGTGAAGAACATCGTGATGTATAATATCTCGAAGACTCACCACAGCTACATCCT
>JAIINY010000477.1:0-1189 GCA_022741625.1 Prevotella sp.
CTCATGGTAGGCTCATCTACAGCGATAGGAGGAAGTGGCTCTGGGTTCTCGTAGTCGCAGATGGTATCACCAATCTCGAACTTCTCCAAGCCGACAACGGCACAGATGTCACCAGAATCCACATGGTCTGTCTTCTTATGACCCATACCCTCGAAGGTATGGAGTTCCTTGATCTTGGTCTTCTCCTGGGTACCGTCACGATGACAGATAGTTACGTTCATACCATCCTTCAAAGTACCACGGTGTACACGACCTACGGCGATACGACCGGTGTAAGAGCTATAGTCAAGAGATGTGATCAAGAGCTGAGGAGTACCCTCCAACTGCTTAGGAGCAGGGATAATCTCCACAATCTTGTCGAGCAAATAGTCAATGTTGTCTGTTGGCTTGTTGTAGTCATCGCTCATCCAGCCGTTCTTAGCCGAACCGTAAACCACAGTAAAGTCAAGCTGTTCCTCAGTAGCATCGAGGTCGCACATCAGGTCGAATACCATCTCGTACACCTCTTCTGGGCGACAGTTAGGCTTATCCACCTTATTAACCACCACGATAGGCTTCAATCCGAGCTGCAAAGCCTTCTGCAGCACGAATCGGGTCTGAGGCATCGGACCCTCGAAAGCATCGACGAGGAGGAGGCAACCGTCTGCCATGTTGAGCACGCGCTCCACCTCACCACCGAAGTCAGAGTGTCCAGGAGTATCGAGAATGTTAATCTTAGTACCTTTCCAATTGATAGACACATTCTTTGAAAGAATGGTTATACCACGCTCCCGCTCCAAATCATTGGAATCGAGCACTTCGCCGCTGTTATCCTGGCCGTCACGGAACAGCTTACCGGCGAGCATCATCTTGTCAACCAGGGTAGTTTTACCATGGTCAACGTGTGCAATAACTGCAATGTTTCTAATGTCTTGCATTTCGTTTACCTTAAATACTTAATGAATTTGGGTGCAAAATTACAAAAAAATCCCGAAAAATTTGCATAATTCACTGAAAAGTTGTACCTTTGCACCGCATTTTAACGGAAACCACCGTGAGGAAGGTCCCAATGTGCATAACATTCATTCATAATAATTAAATTTTAAGTATCACAGCTATGTATTTAGACAAAGCAAAAAAAGAAGAGATCTTTAGCAAGTACGGAAAGTCTAACTCTGATACTGGTTCAGCTGAGAGCCAGATAGCATTG
>JAIINY010000478.1:0-1185 GCA_022741625.1 Prevotella sp.
ATCTGTACCCACATTCTTGCCTTCGAGGGCAATGGTGAGGTCTTCTTCTTCGAGGGCAGCTATTCTGAGTACGAAATCAACAAGGCCCGCCGCCTGGGCGATACAGAGATCAAGAAGGGTCGCTATCGCAAGTTGATGGAGGAATAAACAGCACGCCCTGAAAGGGCAGAAGCTCCTAGCCTTGGGCTAGGAGCTTCTGCCCTTTCAGGGCGAGAGTCTTGCAGGAACTTTTGGGGCTTCAGCCCGTGCTTGAGCCACATTCGAGGCTCCCGTATGTAAATATAATTCTATCTCCTGATTTTTCGGAGTTAACGCCCGAAAAACAGGAGATATAAAGGTTGTATATTTTCCCTTAAGGATTTCTTTATTTATCCTTAAGGGAAAATTTATTTTTCCTTAAGGGTAGGAAAATTTTTCTTTAAGGGCTTTTTGATGTCTTGACTGCTTTGTAAACTAATTATCTCATTATATCAAACCAGTCCCAGGAGTTCTGCAAAATCATCAATGATGAATTCGGCAGAAGCCAACTGCTCTCGGGTTCCGTTTCCATAGGTTACGGCACAGGCCTTGCAACCAGCATGGTGAGCCATATCCACATCAAAGTTCATATCGCCTACTACGAAGGTTTCTGGCAGAACATCCTTGATATCTTCAGTTTCTGCAGAAGTTACGGGATTCAGAACATCTTCTGCTGAAACTCCGGGATTCTTCATTCCCAGCATCTCTCCCAATGCCTTAAAGACCATATCGGGTGCCGGCTTCGCATGCTCTACATCATCGCCAGCCACAATGGAAGAGAAGATATTCTCCAGCTGCATCTGCTTCACGTATCCATCGAGCGAGCAATGGTTGCGGCTGCTAGCCACACCCAGAATATAGCCCCGACGGTGTAATTCTCTCAGGGTATCTATTACGTGAGGGAAGGGCTGCACGATTATCATCTTCTTGTTATCCAGGAAGATTTCACGATAGGTTGCCGCACATTCCATTCCTTCCTCAGCACTCATTCCGAAGAGCGAGACGAAAGCCTCATCCAATCGAAGACCGATGGTCTTGGCACAAGACTCATCCGATTTCACGTCCAGTTTTCTTGCACGCATCGTATCCTGCAGGGTCTTCACTATGAGACTCTGCGAATCGCCGATGGTTCCATCAAAATCAAAAATTATATACTTCATTATTCTT
>JAIINY010000479.1:0-1181 GCA_022741625.1 Prevotella sp.
GAGAGCTACATAGATGAGTGAACCGTAGTCCATGATACCGGTAGAATCCACCATCTCCTCACGACCGCCATAGGTAGTCTCGCCGATGGTAACCTGCCACTCGTTGATGTTGCCGATTACGTTGTAGGTCTCGGCAGCTTCAGGAATCTCACCATGATACTTGTTGCTGTCCCAATCGAAAATCTTGCGCATCTCGCCCTTGGCGTGCTTAGCCGCAGGATAATGGCAGAGGTACTGGAACATTCCGTAGTCGTCGGCACTGTAAGAACACATCACCGAACCATCTACTGATGCCTTCTTGCCCACGATGAAGTTGCTGCAGGCCTCAGCCTCAGAGACACTGCCCAACATAGCTACAGCCATCAAGGCTGAAGCGAAAATCTTATTCATAAAATATACCTTTATTTATATTAATCACAAGCCTTGAAGCTCATATCCAAACCCTTCACACTGTGTGTCAAGGCACCTACAGAGATATAGTCAACACCCTGCTCAGCATAGTCGCGGATGGTATCGTAGGTGATACCGCCAGATGACTCTGTCTCATACTTGCCAGCGATGATATCTACTGCCTTCTTGGTATCAGGCACAGAGAAGTTATCGAGCATGATACGGTTGACACCGCCGTGTTTCAATACCTGGTTGAGCTCATCGAAGCTGCGAACCTCGATTTCAATCTTCAGATCGAGACCCTTCTCCTTGAGATAAGCGTGGCAACGGTCGATGGCGTTATCGATACCGCCAGCGAAATCGATGTGATTGTCCTTGAGGAGAATCATATCGAAGAGACCGATACGATGGTTCATACCACCACCGATCTTCACAGCCTGCTTCTCCAACATACGGAGACCTGGAGTAGTCTTACGGGTGTCGAGGATGTGAGTCTTGGTACCTTCAAGGCGCTTTACATACTTAGCGGTCATGGTAGCGATACCACTCATACGCTGCATGATGTTGAGCATGAGGCGCTCAGTCTGAAGCAAAGAACGGGTCTTGCCCTCTACAATCATGGCGATGTCGCCCTTCTTCACGTGGGTACCATCCTGCAACAGAACCTCTACCTTCATGGTAGGATCGAAACGGGCGAATACCTTCTTTGCCATTTCTACACCAGCCAACACGCCATCTTCCTTGATAAGCAAGTGGCTCTTACCCATGGCGTCTTCTGGGATACAACACAA
>JAIINY010000480.1:0-1176 GCA_022741625.1 Prevotella sp.
TCGAGGTAAGGCTTGGCAGATGGCGAATCCAATATCCAACGGGCAGAACTGCCCAGGCAGCAGGAACCGATGCCCTTTGACCATGCTGCAAGAATGATATTCTCACCAAGTAAGCCGCAATCAATCTGCGCCATGTCATAAGTCGTATCGTAGGCGATGCAAACCACGCATGGAGCATTTACGAAGATGTTCTTGAAGCCTTTGCGCTCTGCAATCTTAGGATTATCCTTTACCACGGCTTGGGTGATTGAATCGATAAGTGCAGGAGAATCTATCACTCTGATTTCATACGACTGCAGGTTCTGCCCGTTTGGCGCATGGATGCCGCATTTCAGAATCTCGTTCAGGGTATCGCGGCTGATGACGGAATTCTTGTAAGCACGGATGCTTCTGCGACTCATCATCAAATCGGTTACCACACTTACAGAGTCAACACTGGTCATTGCCTCCGGCTGTCTGTTCTCATTGCAGGCAGTCAACATCAGTGCTGCTGCCAATCCTAAGAAAATCTTCTTCATATGATTCATGATTAAACTTATATTTCAATTAGTATATACCTTACAAAAATAACAATAAATACTGACATTCAAGAAGATACCTTATATCTTTTAAGAGTTTTTATCAGTCCAGACATAAAAGATGACATACGCGAATTCAACAAGCAAGTGCAAAATTTGGTGGTATAGAAGATTTTTCGTACCTTTGCCGCAAAATCATCAAACTTAGAAATTATGGCAAGAACAAGAATAAAGAATCCTGTAGTATTGACTAGCATTGCACAATATGCCATGTATGCATATTGCTTTTTCGCATTGTTTTCGCTGGCATTTTCTGTTTGCGGACAAGCGGGCTTATCCTTCAGAACAAGTCCCATCCTGATTCCAATAAGTCCCATCCTGGTTACCATCAAGCAACTGGTCTTGCAGCTCGCCCCTATAGCTTTATGGGGAATATTCCGCTGTACGCTACCGGCAGACGTAAAATTACTACGACGCTGCAGCGAGGTGATGGTGCTTTACTATGTGCTCTCATTCATTCTGGGTCTATGCTTCAATCTTCATCTCGTAACGATGATGCAGAACGGACAGATTACCCAAACGGCAACGATTCTCACCTGGATACAAAGCACTATGGGATTGATTTCCGTCATCGCTTCCCTGATAGCCGGCTGCCATC
>JAIINY010000481.1:0-1172 GCA_022741625.1 Prevotella sp.
ATCTTGCAGTTGTCTCCAATCTTAGCCTTTGGAGAAACCTCTGCCTTTGGACTTATTATACTAGCCATAATAATTTAACATTTAACATTTAACACTAAATATTACTTAGCTCCTCCACCCAATGCATAGTAGAGATTAACTACTGCCTGCATCTTGTAGAAGTCATCAGCTACCTTAGAGAGTTGTACGTTGAGCAGTGAAGACTGTGCCTGGATTACCTCAAGGTAAGAACCGCCAGCCTCAGACATCAACTTACGTGTATCCTCCACATTCTGCTCGAGTACGGCGATGCGCTTAGCCTCCACCTTACCCTTCTCGTCAGAATAGTTGTAGAGCACCAGGGCATTGCTCACCTCGCTACCTGCCTTCAGTACGGTGTTCTGCCAAGTATTGTAAGCCTGCTCATACTGCATCTTAGCCACCTTCAATCCGGCAATGATTCTACCATTCTGGAAGATTGGCTGAACCAATGAACCAACAGCAGAAAGCAACCACTTGCCTGGATTCACGATACCTGCACCAGCAGAATTGGTGAATGCACCTGTACCAGAGATGGTGATAGATGGATAGAACTTGCTGCGGGCGGTCTCTATGCCATAGAAGCACTGAGCCAGATTCATCTCGGCTGCGTGAACATCGGCACGGTTGTTGAGCAACTGGATGCCTACACCTGTAGAGAATGTTGCAGGAAGATTCTGATTCTCCAGCTTGCCACGGGCGACAGAATGAGCCTGGTCGCCGATGAGAAGACTCAGGGAGTTCTCTGTCTCACGAATCTGACGCATCAGGTCGGTCTTCTGGGTCAACACAGCATAGTAGTTGCTCTCGGCAGCCTGAACGGAAGTTCCGCGATAACCAATCTTGGTATCCTTCAGCACCTTCATGGTCTCCCAGGTATTCTTGGTCAATCCTTCCATGTTGTTAACCAGCTCCACCTGCTTGTCGAGCATCAACAAGGTATAATACATGTTGGCGATGTTGGCGATGAGGTTGGTCTTGACAGACACCTGATAGTCCTGCAACTGGAGCAGAGCCATCTGAGCACTGCGCTTCTGAGAGAGCAGGTTGCCGAAGAGGTCAACCATCCAGCTGGCAGTTACAGGCAAGCTGTAAGTCTTGGTAGCAGCGTTACCATCCCAGGAAGCGATAGTTCCCTGAGGAGTGAAAGACAA
>JAIINY010000110.1:0-8859 GCA_022741625.1 Prevotella sp.
TAAGTAGGTTGTACAGTGGTACATCTATTACATCTTTTACTTATAATGATCCCTGCCAGCTTGTGAAAGCCGGCAGGGCTTTTAATCCGAAAATCCAAAGATATCATATATCTATAAATATAAATACCAACTCCTGAAGAGTTGATGTTTGCTTTTGTTTTTTAGGTTTACTGATCACATAAGCAAAACCCCCATCCAGCTTGAGAAAGTAGGATGGGGGATTTCTGTTTATCTGTTATTTCAAGACATCCATTTGCATAATGGCTGTATCTCTGTCTTCCAATGCCTGGAAGAAGTCATCCTCAGCATTACCTTTATCCCAGATATTTCATCAGAATACCGATCTTGCCGGATTCTCTGAGCTTGGTGATGCTCTTCTCTCTAATCTGTCGAACTCTTTCGCGTGTCAATCCCATCTTGTCTCCGATTTCTTCCAGACCCTTCTCGGTCTCGTCGATACCGAAGCAGGCGCATACGATCTTGCGTTCTCTTTCCTTCAGACATTTGTTGAGAACCTGTTTCAGCTCCTGAGCCATACTCTCATGATCCACGTGCTTGTCGGTGCGGCTGTCGTCTCCGCTCGACATCACATCTGCCATCGAGTTGTCATCGTCTTCGCCGAATGGTGCATCGATGCTTACATGATGACCGCTAGCCATCATACTCTGAGAGATTTTATCTTCATCTACACCGGTGCGGGCAGACAGTTCCTCTACGCTAGGGCGGCGCTGGTTTTCCTGCTCAAATCGGTTGATTTCCTGGTTTACCTTGTTGAGCGAACCCACCTGGTTCAAAGGCAGTCTCACGATGCGGCTCTGTTCTGCTATTGCCTGGAGGATGCTCTGGCGAATCCACCATACAGCATAGGAGATGAATTTGAAGCCGCGGGTCTCATCGAAGCGTTCTGCAGCCTTGATGAGTCCGATATTGCCTTCGTCAATAAGATCGGTGAGTGTGAGTCCCTGATGCTGATACTGTTTTGCCACAGACACCACGAATCTCAAGTTGGCTTCTACCAATTTGTTCTTGGCTCTTTCGCCAACTCTACCTCCCTTTCTTATCTGCTGTGCCAGCTCTATCTCTTCCTCTATAGAAATCATTGGCGCTCTGCCGATCTCTACCAGATATTTATCTAGTGCTTCACTATTTCGATTGGTTATGCTCTTTTGTATCTTAAGTTGTCTCATGATAATCCTACCCCCAAATTTTGTTACTAAACTCCACAAAGTTAGTAAAAAATGTAATAGGTTGTACTTTTTTACAACATAATTTAACTAAAAATACTTGTTTTTTCGAAATTTTATCTAACTACCTCATTTTGAGAGAATTTTGTGAATGCATCTTGATAGCCATTGAAAACATTGATATCTACGGATCCGTGGATGCCTGCCACACGGCCATCCGGGCATAGCTGCCAATATACCAGGTGGATGTCTGGCTTGTATTCGCCATAGCGGGCAATCCATATTTTATAGTCACGTTTCAGGTCAGGGGCTGCAGGCAGATACCGGTTTACGAAAACCTGACTGATGTAGAGGATAGGTTTTACGCCCGTGGCTCTTTCCACCAGTCTTAACCAGGTTCTTACTCTTGCGAAGAGAACGCCCGGACCTCCCATCTTGCTGATCTGGCTATGCGATGGCTCCAGGTCGAGAACTGGCGGAAAATCTCCTCTCCTGATGCAGCTGTGTCTGAGGAAATGATTTGCCTGAGCAACGGCTGGTGTTCTGGTGCTGAAGAAGTGGTAAGTGCCTACTTTATAGCCATGTGCGCGAGCTGCGCTATAGTCTTTCTTATAGTAAGGATTCACCATTGATTTACCCTCTGTGCTCTTGATGTAGATGAAGCGGATCGGGTAGTTTACGTTGCCTGCTACGGTTTTTCTGCTGATGTTCCCCAGGTGTGTGATGCGCAGTTTCTTCCAGTTTATCTGATATCGCTTTCTGCCTTTGATGTGCTGATATTTCGAGATGTCGATGCCATAGATGCGCTGCGAGTTATATATCAGTCGCTCTCCCTTGTATCTGTCTTTCTTCCATTCGCCCACTCTAAGGGGCTTCTTGGGTGCGATGCTGAATCCCCATCCGTTTCTTTCTCCATTCTTCCATTCTCCTTCGTAGTAGGAACCGTCGTGTCCCATCCAGGTGCCATAGCCTTCTGCCTGGTAGAGACTGTCGTAGCTGCCTGAAAAATAACCCAGTGAGTCATGGTGCTGTTCATAGTTGATGGTGTCTCGGTGGGTAGCTCCCTGCAGGGTTACGATTCCGATGGCTGTGCGGGGTGCAATGCCGTAGATACCGTCAGGGGTTGTTTCTGACGCCAGCTGAAAGAGGTGGCAGTACTGTCTGTCTTTTCTTTCGTCTGCATTTGTCTGGATGAGCTTGCAGTCTTCGCTTCGGGTTTTGCCGTTTTCGTCGGTGTAGAATGCCTTATATTTAATAAGGTGTACCAATACCAGTTTGTTGTCTTTCTGGTTTGACTTGTCAGAAGGCGTTTTTCCCTGGATATGATGCAGCGAGTCGAGCATCTTCTTGGCAGAATCTCTCAACACCTTCTCGCGGTTTTCGAAGGCACAGATTCGGTTGTATCCCAGATCCATTACGCTGTGGGAGTGGATATAGTATGCCAGTTCGCTTTCTTTCCATTTCGAATCCTTGTAGAGACTGTCGAGTGAATCCGCTTTCTCTACCAGCACACTGTCTGCATCGAGTCCCTGATAGCGGTTTCGGGTGATGTCGGTATTGTTGGATGCTGCGAGTCGTCCCTGGCATGAAGGAACGAGTGCCCAGCGGTTCATGAAGATTGCTGCCAGTGTGGTGGTATCTTCGTCGAATCGCAGCATGGTTTTGCCGTTTCTTCTTATTTCGTAGCAGCTGTAGGCTTCTATTCTGGCTTTGGCTGCCTGCACCTGTTCTCTTGTGGGATTCAGACAGCGGTAGGTCCAATATCCTAGGGCGCAAAGTAAAATGATAAATAGGGCACCAGCTATTCTGATGCCTTTCTTTCTGTTGTTTGTCATTGTTTCAATTCCTCCTATATTTCTTTTCTCTCCCTTATCTATATATCTATAGTTCTATTATCTATAGTTCTTGTTTTATCTGTTGTTTTATCAGACTTCTGATTTTTCCTCCAGTTCTATCTCCAGGATGGATTGGGTGTCGGGGGTGATTCTGCAGTGGTCTGATGTTCTTTCTCCGATGAGCCAGATGATTTCGCCTGTCTTGTCGGTCAGTACATGTTGGCTCATTTTCTCCATATAGTTTCGCTTGCGGTCTGTCAGATAGTCGCTTACCAGCTTCGTTCCCTTCATGCCGAAAGGTTTGAATCGGTCGCCTTGCTGGGTGAGTCGATAGGTGAGCGGGAAACTTACCTGATTGGCATCCAGGGTGATGCGATGGCTTTCCTTGCTTGGCGTAAAGTCGGCTGTGCGAGGGTAGCGGTGGATCCTGATTCTCGTGTTTCCTGCAAGACTGTAATTTCCTTCTTCCGGAAGGCGGAAAGCTCTTTCTTTCTGCAGGTTATCCATTTCTTTCTGAGGTGTGATAAGCAGCTTTTCGCGGTCGATGCAAAGCATGTATTCGTTGCTTTTCCAAATCTTGCCTATTCCACCGTCCTGGCTGTTCATACTTTCTATGATGCCGTCGATGGTATCACCATGAAAGCCATAGCAGCCGATGAGCTGATGGAGCATGAACTCCGGACTTGCCGCCTGCATCACGAGTTGCTTGCCGATGGTTATGATATTGCTGGAATCATCGGGCTGCGATGTGCTGGAATCATCGGGCTGCGATGTGCCGGAATCATCAGGTTGCGATGGTACGTCCACTGCGTCATCGAGCATCATCTTAGCCTGTCTGAGGTATCTGGCCGATTGGGCGATGTTCTCCCTGGCAGCAGGGTTCAGCGTTTCCAACAGCGGAATCACGTGATGGCGGATCTTGTTGCGCAGGGCATCATCTTCCAGGTTGGTGGAGTCGGTGACGTAGTCTTGTCCCTTTTCTGCGAGATAGTCCAGGATGTCCTGGCGGCTGATGCAGAGTAGGGGCCGCAGGATGTTTCCGTTTTTGGGAGCAATGGCTGCGAGCCCATCTACCCCCGAACCTCTCAGCAGATTGAGCAGGAGCGTTTCCACGTTGTCGTCTCTGTGATGTGCCACGCAGATGCCGTCGGCTTCGATGTCTCGGGCGAGTTGAGCGAAATAGCGGTAGCGCAGATCCCTGGCAGCCATCTCGATACTCACCTTGTGCTTTTCGGCATAGGTGAGGGTATCGAAGTGGATGCGATGCAGGCAGATGCCTTCACGCTCGCAGAGATCTACGCAGAATTGCTCGTCGCGCTCGCTTTCTTCGCCACGCAGGTGAAAGTTGCAGTGGGCTGCATGGATGGACATCCCCAGGTTCTTGAGAATCAGGAGCAGAGCCACACTGTCTGCTCCTCCCGAGAGGGCAACAATATAAGAACCGTCGTGCTTACACATTCCGTGGCGCACGATATAGTTTCTGACTATCGTTTCTATCTTGTTCATATTCCAGCCTCGACTTTCTGGCTTTTAATGTCCTTCTTTCAGGAACTCCTCGGCGCGCTGGAGATCTTCCGGGGTATCGATTCCCACGGTCTCAACGTCTGTGGTTCCCACCTTGATCTTGTATCCGTTCTGCAACCAGCGCAGCTGTTCCAGACTTTCTGCAATTTCGAGAGAACTTTGTGGTAGCTGGGTTACCTCTCTGAGCACTTCCTTGCGATAGGCGTAGATGCCCAGATGCTTGAGGTAAGGGAAATGCTGGAGCCACTCCTCGCGTTCCTTACCTCGTACGTATGGGATGACGCTGCGGGAGAAGTAGAGAGCGAATCCCTGGTTGCTGACTGCGATTTTCGGACTATTTGGATTCTCTACCGCCTCCATAGATGTGAAAGCCTTGCCCAAGGTAGCAATCTGGGTGGTTGGGTCATCGAAGCAATGGCAGATGGTTTCCAGCTGGCTTTTTGCCACGAAAGGTTCATCGCCCTGTACGTTGACGATGACATCCCAGTCGCCGCCTATCTTCTCGATAGCCTCCTCTATGCGGTCGGTTCCGCTCTTGTGGTCAGTACGGGTCATTACCGCCTTACCGCCAAAAGCTTCCACGGCATTGAAAATACGCTCATCGTCAGTAGCCACGTATGCTTCTTCTAAAACAGCAGCCACCTTTTCATATACATGCTGAATAACAGGCTTGCCACCAAGCATGGCAAGAGGCTTGCCAGGGAAACGCGTTGAAGCGTATCTTGCTGGAATAATACCGATAAATTTCATAAGCTTCTTTTTTATTATCGCTTCAAAGCGATGTTGTAATTATAATAATGTGTATTGCCGGTGATATCTTCGAGCACCTGGATGAAAGGAGGAAACTTCACGCTCTCGCGTTTGGCGATGCCTTTGGTTTCCAGGATCATCAGGTCTTTTATTGGCTCAGAGAATGAATCCAGCTCGAAGTACTGACCTTTCCAGATAAAGCTCTTGCGGTGCTTGCGGATGGTAGCACGGTAAGGGTCTGCCTGCTGCAGCATATTCTCGTAGAGATTGGCGCTGATCTGTCGCTCGGTCTCAATCTGTTCGTTGTCGGCTACGCGCTTCTTGGTGGTGTGAACATATACGTACTTGCCACCTTCGAATCCGCGGCGACGGAGACGGATCTCGCTGCCTGGTTCTCCCGAAAGATAGGTCTGCACGATATCGCTGTCGATGGCGTTTGGCGCTTCGCCGGTCAGTTTCACGATATACTTTCTTTCCTCCTCGATAGGTTGTGGAATACCCAGCACATTGCTGATTTCCTTGAGCACACGGTTCAGCTTGTTGTTGAAGTCCTCGTGGTTGTTGATTACTCTCAGATGTGGGTGTCCCTTCCAGGCGGAAACGATTTTCTTGTCCAGTTCCCTGGCTATCTGCAATCCCTTTTCGTCAGCCTTTTCCACTCGCTGGGCATTGTTGGCTGTGGTGTAGAATTGTTCAGCGCCATCTGCGGCAGAAACCAGATGCAGTACGGCATCGTAGCGTTCACGCAACTGGGTGTTGGTGTATCCCTGCTCGGAGATGATGCGGTTCCAGAAGTCTTCTGTCAGATAGGTGGAGATATCCATCGTGCCACGGTCGCAGACGATGATGACCGGCTTGTTGATGGTTTCCGCCATTTTGGTGAAACTGTCTTCCAGTCCAATCTGAGTCAGGAAGGTAGCTTTTTCTCCCTCGAAGAAGAACTTCTCGTTTTTGGTGAGATAGTTCATACCTGCCTGGGTGAACATGGTAGGAACCTCAGGAATCGTAAACACCTTGTATCCAAGGCCAGAGAAGTGGTCGATTATTTTTACCAACGCAGTGGTTTTACCTGCGCAAGGACCACCTGTAAGTACAATTTTCTTAATTGTATTCATTATCTTATTTTTTGTTATTATCAGATGCGTCATGGGATGCGTCAAGCGCCCTCATTCCTTTTATGGGTGCAAAGATAGCAATAAATTCTTTAAGAAAGAAAAAAACTTTCGGTTTTATTTTGTATTCTAAATGAATTAATGTATCTTTGCAAAGTAAACGACAAGAAATAATACAAGTAATAACAGATGATTTACTTCATTTCAAAGAAATTAGAAATATCAGCAGCCCATTCGCTTATCCTCAGTTACGAGAGTAAGTGCAGCAGTCTGCATGGTCACAACTGGCAGATAGAACTCTTTTTTGTGGGCAGAGAATTGAACCAGGATGGCATGGTGATAGATTTCACTCATGTCAAGAAAGCGGTGCATGGCAAGATGGATCATGCCAATCTCAACGAGGTGTTTGATTTCAATCCTACCGCCGAGAATATCGGAAGATGGCTCGTAAATCTCTTTCCGGAGTGCTATAAGGCTACGGTGCAGGAGAGCTTCGGCAATACTGCCGTGGTGGTTGATGAAGAGAAAATCAGAGGAATCGAGCATCTGGTTCCTTAAAATCGGAGCTGGTAATTTGTTGTACTTTCTCAAGTGGTTCAAGAACGGGCTGAAGGCCCAAAAGCTCCTAGCCCAGGGCATCGCCCTGGGTAGAGTCGCAATCAGCAATGCGCCCTGTAAGGGCAAAAGCTTTTTAATATTAAGGAAAAATGTATAAAGTAAACGAGATATTCTATTCCCTTCAGGGAGAAGGAAGGTGGTCGGGCAGGCCAGCCGTGTTTGTTCGTATGAGCGGCTGCAATCTGAAATGTCCTTTCTGTGATACTGATTTTAAGGGATATAAGGAGATGAGCGCCGAGGACATCCTGGCTGCGTGCCAGGAGAAGGGCGGCGATTGCCGCTTCATCGTTCTTACCGGTGGCGAACCAACCCTGCAGGTGGATGCGGAACTCATCCATCTCCTGCATCAGCAGGGATATTATCTTTCGATGGAAACCAACGGCACCCACGCGGTTCCTGAGGGCATCGACTGGATTACCTGTTCGCCCAAGTTGGACTTCACGGAGGGCGGCGAACTTGCCTTGAAGAAGGTGGATGAGCTGAAACTGGTCTTTGACGGCGCCCACGAAGTAAGCAATTATGGATTGGAAGCCACCTATCAGTATCTGCAGCCTTGCGATGTGGGCAATGATGCCCGTAACCGCTTTATACTCTCCGGCTGCATCGGCTATGTGAAGCGGCATCCGGAATGGCAGCTTTCACTCCAGATGCATAAGATTGTAGGTATCCGATAAATCTCTCAAGATCATAACAAGATCATAATAAAACAACAATAATAAAATATAATGGAAAAAGTAAAGACTTTGATTATAGGTAGCGGTCCTGCGGGATATACAGCTGCCATTTATGCAGGTAGAGCTGGTCTCAATCCTGTATTGTATTCTGGTATGCAGCCAGGCGGCCAGCTTACCATCACCACGGAAGTAGAGAACTTCCCAGGTTATCCTAATGGTGTGGATGGCACTCAGATGATGATGGATATGAAGGAGCAGGCTGCCCGCTTCGGTGCGGATCTGCGCGACGGAAGCATTTCAAAGGTGGATTTCTCTTCCCGCCCTTATCATCTTACCGATGAGCGTGGCAACGAGATTGAGGCTGATACCGTGATTATCGCTACTGGTGCTTCTGCCAAGTACCTCGGTCTGGCTGATGAGGAGAAATATCGTGGACAGGGTGTTTCTGCCTGTGCTACCTGCGATGGTTTCTTCTATCGCAAGCGTACGGTTGCCGTAGTGGGTGGTGGTGATACTGCCTGCGAGGAGGCGATGTATCTCTCTGGTCTTGCCAAGAAGGTGTATATGATTGTGCGAAAGCCTTATCTCCGTGCTTCTGAGATTATGCAGAAGCGTGTGAAGGAGAAGGAGAACATCGAGATTCTTTTCGAGACCAATACGCTCGGCTTGTTTGGAGAGAATGGAGTAGAGGGTGCTCATCTGGTTCGACACATGGGTGAGTCCAACGAGGAGAAGTTTGATATTGCCATCGATGGTTTCTTCCTGGCTATCGGCCATAAGCCTAACACCGATCTCTTCAAGGATTTCATCGATTTGGATGAGCAGGGATTCATCAAGGTGGTTCCTGGTACTGCGAGCACCAATCTTCCTGGCATCTTTGCTGCCGGCGATGTTGCCGACCCGGTTTATCGTCAGGGCATTGTTGCAGCCGGCTCTGGTGCCAAGGCAGCTATCGAGGCAGACAGATATTTGCAGCAGTTGTAAAATAACGAAATGTTTAGGTTGGTAAAATATGCCAGCCTAAACATTAATTTAGTTAAAATTTTCGTCTGATTTTTTGTCGGATGCTTGAAAAGTAGTACTTTTGCATTCGCATTTCAGACAAAGGAAGATTGGCAGAGTGACCGAATGCGCTGGACTCGAAATCCGGTATACCCTCTTC
>JAIINY010000482.1:0-1165 GCA_022741625.1 Prevotella sp.
TTCTTATCTGCATGATAAAAAACATCATATCCGCGGCGTTTCAACTCGATGAATACGATGTTTTCCAACTTCACTCCCATATTGTCGGTGGCATTGAAGCCAATGCGACTCACGATGGCATTGTCGATGAAGTAAATCTTCTTCGGGTTCAGCATCTGCACCTTTACCGATGGCGAATACTTCATGAGCTGGAATATCATATAGGTTTGCTCGATGTACTCCAAATAGTTTTTGACGGTTTCGGAATGACGAATGCCCACTATCTTCCCCAGTGAGGTATAGGTAATGCGCTTCGTGGCATTGCTGGCGAGATAAAAGATGAGTTCCTGCATCTCCTTATCATTGGTCAACCCATTACGAGCCATTACATCACGGAAGATGATGCTATCGTAGAGTGACGAGAGGTAACGAGTGGATGGCGACTGGAGATACTTAGGAAATCCACCTTTCTCCAAATACTCATTGAAATGCCCCAAGAGAATGGCACGCTTACTGGTTAGATAAAAGTCCTTGGCTTCCAGCTGCACCTTTGCCAACTGCAAGTATTCTTGAAAGGAAAAAGGGTAAATCTCCACTGCGATATAACGCCCCGTGAGATGAGTACCAAGCTCTCTACTCAGCATCCGGGCATTTGATCCAGTTACAATCACCTTATTGCCTTCGTTGTAGAGACGGCGCACAAAGGTCTCCCAGCCCTTCACATTCTGTATCTCATCAAAGAAGAAGATGGGCTGACTGTCATACATGCTATGATAGGCTTGCAATATAAGGTCAAAGTCTGTTACCGACATTCCTTGCAAGCGTTCATCGTCAAAGTTGACATATACAATATTTTCTATATCAACTCCATTTGCCAGCAATTGCTGAATTCTCTGGTATAGCAAATAGGATTTTCCTGCTTGCCTTACTCCAACAAACACATAATTACCATACTCCTCTAGGTCTAGAGGTCGCTGTACCAAAGGAATACGACCTATATATTCTTGGTTCTCAGCTATTATCGCTCGAAACAATTCCTTTTCCATATACTTACTTTTTGCGGCAAAAGTACGAATTTTATTCGATACTACAAAATAAAAACAGCATTTTTTATTCGGCGACAGCGAATAAATCAATCATACGCTTCTTATCTTATGTTTACTTTCTTTGCTATACATTATTATAA
>JAIINY010000111.1:0-8821 GCA_022741625.1 Prevotella sp.
TATGTTTGTAACTAATTGGATTTCAACTACAAAGATACAAAAAATATCGGAGATTACCAACTTTTTTAGGCACTATTTCTTATCCCGAACTGAGGTAATCTATGCAAAAACAAAAAAGAGGGTGTGTCATGAACTTATGACACACCCTCTTTTTCGTTTTTGCTTTTTTATTCAAATTCGGTGCCGAAACCGGAATCCGGAATAGTCGGGGAATCGATAATGAATGATGCGGAAGAATGGGTGGTGAGAAACGGACCTTTATAGGTGGTCCTCTTTCCCTTCACCATGTGGACGTTTTCAAACGACAGGTTTTTCACCACTTTATCTTCAGTATCAATAGACTGGGTAGTCAGCTGAATATCCGTAACATCATCCTCGCCCAGGAAGAAATAGATGCTGAAAAAGAATCTTTTTCCCTTGAGCTGATCGCCCGAGATATCGTATATCCTAGTCAGGGTGGTCTTCTTGAGACAATGACCCGTAGATGGATTGAAGACATTACCGCAGTTGCCGGTAATCGTATATTTGAACGACTTCATGTAGTCCGGGCAAGGTTCCTGACGACTGTTGAGCTGCAAAACGGTTACTCCACGTTTCAGGATGCAGTCGTAGTTCTGGCTTTCTTCTCTATCTTTTACGACAATATCCTGATAGGTATAAAACATATCTGTGACCTCATTTTTCGGAAAGACGACCTCAGTCTTTGATTTGATGCTGACCTTGTTGTCTTTTGAAGGGTTATCAGTAGCAGCGGCGATAGCCACCATCTTGTATTTACCTCTAGGCACATACAGTTTCACCTGTCCGAAGTTCTTGCCGGTAGAGAATTGGGTTACCAAATACATCGTATCTTTATCTTCCGGAAACAAGGCTATCTCCAACTCAGTAATCTGCTTGCACTCACTCAGGTTCTTCTTCCCACCAGTGTCTGCACGGGTAATCCAAGGAGATGCTGCCTGTGCTACGTCAGCAGTACCTGCTCTGGATTCAATTTCTGAGATTGATTTCTCGAAGAAGTTGAAGCTAACTTCCAGTTTGTCACTTCGTGATGAAGAATCCATCACGCCATCCTCTTTACTACAACTTACTACCAGTAAGGCTGCAATAATAAGCCATAGGCTTTTAGTGAAATATTTCTTCATAGGTTTTAAATTTTGAAGAAATACGCCAGAATATCTGGTATTGTCTGCTATTACCCATCTAGTTGATACAGCTAGCTGTTTTTCTGTGATAGTATTGATGCGAAATTACTAAAATTTTGAATACGCTGTACTCCTCGCCCCCTATTTTTTAACTATCTTAACGAAGTTTTCACCTGATTAAACAAATAGGGGGCTTTTATGGGCACTTATAGACTGCTCCACCTTCACTCCCGTAATCCGGCTCTTGAAATCGCCAGCCTTCTGGAGTGGGAACACCAGCGTGCGCTGATAGTGCATCTTGGCAGAAGGATTATACACGATAGGCTGAGTGGCAGTAGCATCACTCTTCTGGAATGTAGCCAGGTCTTTCTGTTGCATCGCATAAAGGGTGAGCGGACCAAGCTCCTCGCGCAACTTGCCATCCACATAAAGACAAGTCTTCCTGTTGTCGCCCGTAATCGCCAGGGTAACCTTTCTACCCTTCTCTACCCTGTAGTTGAACTTGTTGAGATAACCCTCGTGGGCAAAACCAAGCTGGCCACTTTCAGGGTCGGCAAGATAGAAGGTGGCGTTATCTGACGAGAACAACACCGTACCCTTCGGCTCATCAGCTCCCTCGATGGTGAACTCCACCCGATAGCCATAGCCCACTTCCTTCTCGCCTGTAGTCTGACCAGGGTTCAAAGTCTCTATCCTGAGCTGCTTACCCTTCTGCCAGCGCGCCGCCTCGTTTACCGCAGGAGCCTCGCTGAGCGCAAGACGAAGACGATTGAAATCTTCAAAGGAGAAAGATGTTGCAGCACCCGTCCAGCACTTTGTCGACAGCGTCTGCAGGGCAGGGAACAGTCGGTCGTGAATATCCTTCACCGTAATGCCGTTGCCCGCATGATCGTTCCATACGGCAAACATACCGCCGAGAATGGCAGGGTCGTTCTCCTCGAACTTCTCGTTGCCAATCTGCGCCGGAATCCAAGAATCGTACAGATACTGGCAATTCAGGTAATCGTAATAATAGCCCGCTGCCGGAACGATGTAAACCAATCCGTCAGGAATGCTCACCAGTTTGTAGCCCTGGCGCTTCATCTCCTTCGGGTCTGCATAACCATTGTACCAGCAATGCATCATCACGTTCTCCGACTTCACCTTGGTGTCGCCCTTGGCATGAGTAAGCGCACCCCAAACGGCAGCCTGCTTGCCAAACGACTCCACATATTTAATATAATGGTCGGTGAAATAGCGGAATTTCTCCACCACCTCCTTCTTGGCGTTGGAATACTCATCGGTTCCGATGTGCACTATCTTGCCCCGGAACACGGGGTTCTTCCCCTCCAGATACTCCTTGAAGAGCCCATCCACAAACCTGTAGGTCTCGGGATTGAAGAGGTCGAGATGATCCATACCATATTCCCTGGAACCGATTTCCGGCTTGTAATGGGTGAAGGCGAGCGAATGGGCAGGCACATCTATCTCGGGGATGATGTTGACGCCATACTGCTCTGCCAGCTTCTGGAGTTCGATAAACTCAGCCTTGGAATAGCTGCCATCCTTAGCCGTGAGTCCCGGATAGGTGTCGCATTCCAGGCGGAAAGCCGCCTGGGTCTTTGCCCAATCATTACCGAAAAACTGTCGGAATCCGTTATCATTCAGATGAATCTGCAGGGTATTCATCTTGTAATAAGACATCATCTTGACCAGCGAGCGCAGATAAGACATCGGGATGAACTTTCTTCCGCAATCCATCATGAAGCCTCGCAGCCCGTAGGCAGGCTTATCCTGGGTAGAACCCTTTGGCAGCACGAAACCTGCCGAACGCTGCTGCTCTGAAAGCTGCAGCACGGTGCGGGTACCCCATATCAATCCTTCTACCGAAGAAGCCGTGATGGTGGTTACGTCGCCGATGGTGAGGCGATAGCCTTCCTTGCCGAGCAGTCGGGCTGATTTCCTATCAGACTGGAGCACCAGCACGATGTCGCCGGCAGAGGGTTTTCCCGTCTTAGGCGTGAGCGGTTTTCCCACCAGGTCATGATAATCGGCAGCAAAGAGTTTCGCCACATCCTGGGCGTTTTTTCCGCCCTTCACCACATATTTGCCCGATGGGGTAAACATTCCCTCTGCCCCGCTCCATTGCTTGAGTTCAGGGATTACAAAAGGTTTTTCGTTGACTGTTGCCCAGCCACACGAAAGCACCAAGGTGCAGCAAGCCGTCAGCAAGAGACGCTTGCAGTCATTTAGTTTTTTCTTCATATTTTACTGTTTTAATCATAAAGATAAAAAATGCGCTCCATCATGTGCCACTTCTCATCGCTCGTAGCACCCTTGCCGCACTTTTGGAACTTGCCTACCACTTCCTCCCACTCTGCCTGTCTAGGGAGGGTGGCGAGTTCTGCCATTTTCTTGTCCCAATCGAAATCTACGGGAGCATCCACAACCATCACCAGGCGGTTGCCGAAGATGTAAATCTCCATCTCCAGGATACCTACCTGACGGATTCCATCTCGGATTTCCTTCCACTGCACTCCCTCAGAATGCAGGCGGCGATACTCGCGGATTGCCTCTTCATCAGATTCCAACTCCAGCCACTGCACGTAGCGTTTGGTGGCTACAGGATACTTCTTCTGTTCATAACCTTTCATCATAATCATTAGGGTTTTAAAAGATTCAATAATATGTTATTTTGTTTATCTAGTGCAAAAATATAAAAAAAGATTGAGCAAAACAAGTGAAGATAGAAATATTTTAGTTACTTTTGCATTATCATTGCAGAAATACAGATTATGATTTGCAAAACAACTCTATATGAACTAAATAAACAACAGATTACAATATGAAGAAACTACTTTTATCTATCGCCTTTCTACTTCCTGCTATGGGAATGATGGCGCAAACTCAGGTGAAGACTGCCGAAGGTATTCTCGAAGGAAAAGACCTCTCAGGCATCACGGTTTTCAAAGGCATTCCATTCGCAGCCCCTCCTGTGGGTAATCTCCGCTGGAAGGCTCCTCAGCCAGCCCAGAAATGGCAGGGAGTCCGCGAGGCAAAGGAGTTCGGACCGAACCCGATGCAGGAACCTATCTTCGGAGACATGAACTTCGGCACGAAGACAAACAGCGAGGATTGCCTATACCTTAATATATGGACTCCTGCAAAGACCATGAAGGAGCATCTGCCGGTTTTGATTTATTTCAACGGCGGAGGACTGATGGCTGGCAGCGGAAGCGAACCTAGATATGCGGGCGATGCAATGGCGCGCAAAGGCATCATCTCCATCACAGCCAACTATCGTGAGGGCATCTTCGGATTCTTCGCTCATCCACAGCTCTCCAAGGAAACATCCTACAAGGGTTCCGGCAACTATGGATTCATGGACCAGGTGGCAGCCATCCAATGGGTGAAGGATAATATCGAGGCTTTCGGCGGAGACCCTAACCGCATCACCATCGTAGGCGAATCGGCTGGTTCCATGTCTGTAAGCGCCCTGATGGCTTCCCCTCTTTGCCAGGGACTCTTTGCTCAGGCTATGGGTTCCAGCGGTTCGGTGATGGGATTCAAGAAGATTGCTACCCAGAAGGAAGCCGAGGAGAAAGGTGTGCAGCTTGCCCAGAAAATAGCAGAGAAGATAGGCAAGGAAACGGGCAAGAAGGTGAAAAAGAACATAGGAATGAAGAATCTCAACGAGCTTCGTGCCCTTCCTGCCGAGGAACTGATGAAGCTGGCGGGAGTAAGAGCGGTTCCTGTCTATAATATCGACGGATATTTTATGAAAGAACAGCCTGTAGATGTCTTCGCCAAGGGCGAGCAGACCAAGGTGCCTCTGCTCATTGGTGGCAACAACCAGGAGATGACTCCATGGGCGGTATTGATGGGCAAACAGCCTACCGTTGAGAATCTGAAGGCTGGCGCCAAGACCACCTTCGGGTCAGAGAACATCGATGAACTCTTCCGCCTTTACGGAATCAACAGCGACAAGGATGTACTGGAGCAGCCGGGTGTGAATCTGGCTTCGGATATCTTCCTGGATTATTCTACCTGGAAGTGGGGCAACATGCACAAGCTGACCGGCGGACAGCCAGTTTACCGCTACCGCTATTGTCATCCTCGCCCTGCAATGGCCATCAAGGGCAAGGTGGCAGCTTTGGCTGGCGGCGTGGTAGATGCTAAGGAAGATGCAGCTCCTGCTCCACAGGATAAGGGTGCCGTTCACTCTGCCGACATAGAATATGCAATGGGCACCTTGCCTACCAACCGCGTGTTCAACTGGCAGCCTGAGGACTATATGATCAGCGACATCTTCAGCCAGTATTATGTCAACTTCGTGAAGACCGGAAATCCAAACGGTCTGGGTCTGCCGGAGTGGCCATCCACCAATGGCAAGGCCGTAGCCCCTGTGCTTCAGATAGATGTGAAGACAGAAGTGAAGGCTGATGCCCAGATGGAGAAGCGCTATGATTTCATCGACAAAATGTTCTGGGAGAAGAAATAAGTCTCATTATAGATTCAATTTATAAATTCAATCAGAAATAGAGATGTTTCAAAAATTCATCATCAATAGAGACGGAGTGCTGAAGTTCGGCCACGTCTATCTGCATCGCGACATGCTAGCTCCAGGCGAGCAATGCACCTACGGCGGCGGATTGTGGAAAATAGATGAAGGCAGGGGCGCCATCGTTCTCTATGGAAGGAGTTTCGACTTCGGTCCTCCCGATTTCGACTTTGTTACACGGATAGACTGGACGGGCTTGGGGGGCACCCCTCACCCGCTGCTCTATCTGCCTCATTGGCCTAACGAGGAAGAGATTGTACCCATCATCATCAAGTGAAAAAATAGTATAATATTCTATAAATTCTATGCAAAAAGTTTGCTCGTAACAGATAAAAGCGTACTTTTGCGAAAAGAATTCACTTAAAAAGCAGTATAGTATGAAAAAGAAATTAGTTTTGACAGCAGCCGTTATCGCTGCATTGTCAGTTGTCTCTTGCAATGGCAAGAAGACAAATAGCCAGGGAGCAGATCAGGATAGCCTCAGCTATGCAGAAAATGATTCGCTCAATTCCAACGATATCGTGCTCGATTCCATCGCCGGCACCTATGAGGGAACTCTCCCAGCTGCCGATTGCCCAGGAATCAAGACTGTATTGACGCTCAATGCCGACAGTACCTACCAGTATTCAGCCGACTATCTGGAGCGCAAGGATGGTCACGACGAAGCAAGCGGTATCTTCAAGGTATTGGCTAACAACGTAGTAGAAATCATCCGCCCATCCAGCGGCGAGACTTCTTACTTCAAGGTGAAGGATGCCAACAGCCTCATCATGACCGACTCGCTCGGTACTGAGCCTGAAGGCGCTATGGCTAAGCACTATGTGCTGACTAAGAAGAAGTAAGCTATTCACATCTAAAAAAAGCACCCATCTCATATCAAGAAAGCATCTTTTTCTGCTTCCGGAATACGAGATGGGTGTTTTGCGTTGTGGCAGTTGCCCCAATTTCGTTGTGGTAGTTGGCGAAATTATTTCTTCTGATACACCCTTACATAATCGATGAAATACTTCATCGGAAGAGCGGAATCATCTATTTCGCCACCATTATCACCGCCTAGGGCCAGATTGAGCAGGAGATACTGCGGCTTCTTGAAAGGCTGCTCGCCATTGCCCAGCTTGCCATTCACCGCCTCTGCCTGACTAATCTCGTTGAGAAGTTCATCGTCCAGATAAAGACGGATGCTCTGCTCATCCCAATCCATGCGCCAAACGTGGAACTTATCAGCCCATTGCGCATCACGATCTGTGAAATGGGGGAAAGGGATAGCCTTACTGTTCCATTTCGCCGTCCAAGGCTTATCGGTACCCCAGCAGGCATTGGCAAGGATATGAGGCACTCCCTGCCTGCGATAATACTCCATCATATCGATTTCTCCATTCGACGGCCAGTCCATGCCGCGACCCAGAAGCCAGATGGCAGGCCAGGCTCCACCCGCTGTAGGAATCTTTGCCCTAACCTCTACCCTGCCATAGAGAAACTCCTTCTTCTCTGCCGTATTCACCGAAGCAGAGGTATAATGAATCTTCTCGATGTTCTCAGGCCATCGGCTACTGTTCTTCCTGAACCCGGGATTTCTGCGATCCTTCTTCTCCTTGCGGGCCACGATTACGAGATTGCCATCCTTGCAATAGGCATTGGCTTTCTGATACCATTGCGCCTCGTGGTTGCGCTTGAATCCCTCCTCGTAGTTCCACACCTTGGAATTGAGAAGTCCATCGGTATTGAACTCATCGCTCCATACCAGTTTCCAGTCATTCTGAGCCATCATGGCAGATGGAGACAAAGCCATCGCTAACACTCCGAACGCCATTCCCATTTTCTGCTTTACATTCATATTAATTGATTGTTTTGTTGTTAATTTCCAATGATTGTCAATTTTACTTATAATCATAGAATCAATAATACTGATGATTACTGAATTAATGATGCTTATGATTACCTAAGATGATGCAAAAATACAAAATTACGATAAGAAAGAAGAGTACTTTTCGAGAAATCAGGAGTATTTTTCGAGAAATCAAAAGTTATATTCTACATCCCAACATATTACAAACCCATTACATTCTCATCTTTCACGTTAAATTCAATTAAGTTTTACCTCATAACTTTCGCTATTTCAGATATTTTTCCTAATTTTGCGTCCACGTTTCCAACAGATGAAATGAATATTAAGATTAGATTATAAAATTAGGTATTATATAAAATAGACAAGGAAAAAGGAAAAAAGAAAAATGGAACATGTTTTTACTGAATCGATGTTTTTGGTGGGCTTCGTGATATTCATCGCCGCCATACTCGTATTAGACATGCTGGTCATCGACCGAAAGGCGCATGTGGTTTCCATCAAGGAAGCTGGCTCCTGGACGGCAGTATGGATTATTCTCGCTCTCGCCTTCGCCGTGTTCATCTACTTTCATGGAGACATGGTGCACGGCATAGAGAACTTCGACGACCTAAAGCTGATAGCCTCGCGCTATGCTTCTCATCTCAAACTGGATCCGAACGATTATGAAGGGAGTCTGCAGCAATATCGCCACTACATGACCATCTCTTACATCTCGGGTTATCTGATAGAGAAGACGCTCTCAGTGGATAATCTCTTCGTGATGATGATGATCTTCAGTTCGTTTGGAGTGGATAAGAAAGATTATCAGCACGTATTGAACTGGGGTATTCTGGGAGCCATCGTGCTTCGCTTCGTCTTCATCTTTGCGGGTGCAGCCCTCATCAGCCGATTCGCCTGGATATTGCTCATATTCGGAGGATTCCTGGTTTACAGCGGCGCCAAGATGTTCTTGAACAGGAACAAGAAGGAAGAGATCAATGCCCTCGATCATCCGGTGGTGAAGTTCATGCAGCGACGCCTGCATCTGGGTCCGCTGGTGATGACGGTGGTATTCATCGAGTTCTGCGATTTGATTTTCGCTTTCGACAGCATTCCTGCCGTATTCTCGGTTTCGCTCGACCCATTCGTGGTGTTTTTCTCCAACATCTTCGCCATCCTGGGCTTGCGTGCCCTCTTCTTCCTGCTGGCAGCGATAGCCGATAAGTTCCGCTACTTGAAGGTGGGTGTGAGCGTGCTGCTGGTGTTCATCGGTGTGAAGATGCTCATCCACGATTTCTTCGAGATTGATGCAGT
>JAIINY010000112.1:0-8816 GCA_022741625.1 Prevotella sp.
TTCAGCTTTTCATCGTATTCATTCAGATAGGCATCTTCGGATTCGGAGGTGGCTATTCCATGATATCCCTGATTCAGGGACAGGTTGTTACACAGTATCATTGGATGACGATGAAGGAGTTTACCGATGTGGTTGCTATTTCTCAGATGACACCGGGACCTATCGGTATCAACACCGCTACCTATTGTGGCTATACAGCTGTCCATAATGCCGGTATGAGTGGCATGATGGCTGTACTAGGAAGTGCCATGGCAACCTTTGCTTTGGTTCTCCCATCCTTAGTTTTGATGATTCTTATCAGCAAGATGCTGTACAAGTATATGAACACCTCAGCCGTCCAGAGCATCTTCATCGGTCTCCGCCCAGCCATTGTCGGATTGGTAGGAGCCGCAGCCCTGCTCCTGATGAATGGCGAGAACTTTTCTACTCCCGAAAATCCTTGGAGATTCTATATCTCCATCGCCCTCTTCTTTGCCACCTTCATCGGTGTGAAGGTGATGAAAATCAATCCCATCCGCATGATACTCTATTCTGCGTTTGCCGGATTGCTTCTTCTCTATTAAGACTTTTTTCACCCCAAATTACCCCATTTTTATGAGAAAGGTATATTTAGCCATAGCCCTTGGCTTCTACTGCCAGGGCATACAGGCACAGCAGACATCCTCCTACCACTGGAAGGTGGAGGCAGAAGCTGGTGTCAGTTGCAGTGTGCTTGATACGGATGTGTCGGGCTTGTCGGAGACTTATTATAAGGTGCGACCGGGTTTCACGGCTGCCATCGGTGCCGAATACAATATCGTAGATCAGCTGGCGGTAGGAACCGGCATCCGCTTCGTTCAGCGCGACTACCTGTACCAGAACCTCGGCAGCGACTCCTGGAACACCCGATACAACAACAACTTCATCAGCATCCCGCTCCATGTAGGCTACTATCTCCTCCATAATCCTTACCACGAGAAGGGATTGTGGATCAAGCCGCAGGTAGGCATCTATTACGAGTACTTCACCTCCATGCATACCAAGGGTATGTATCCGATGAACATCATGGAGGGATACAAGGGCGATGGTTCCTACATCCGCTATAACACCACCTACGATTTCAGGAAGAATGAGAACCATCTCCGCCGCAGTCTCTTTGGCGGCGAAGCAGGCATCAAGATAGGTTATTCCTTCGGCAAGATAGATGCCAGCGTGGGCTATCAGTTCCAGTACGGCTTCTCGCATATCTACCAGGAAAAAGCCAGCACCAGCAAGACTGCCCGGCGCAACTCCAGCCTCATCACAGCCTCGGCTGCCTATAAGTTCTAAAAATTCATTTTAAAATATGAGAACCCCTATATATATAAAAGGTGGAATGCGATGCCTCTTCGCCTTCCTTCTGGCGACAACCACCACGGGGATGTCGCTTACCAGTTGTGTGGCAGACAATGATGCCAACGAGAAATCGATTTCCGATTATTCCGATACCGATGTCAAGTCGTATGGCGACCTGTTCCAGGTTTTCTGGAGCGTGATGAACCAGCGCTACTGCACCCTCAATGAGCAGTCTGCCATATCTTCGCAGACCTGGGACCAGGTGTACAAGGAATACAAACCCAAGTTTGATGCCCTGAAGACCTTCCAGCATACCTCCGCTTTTACCCAGCAGGAGATTCAGGAAGACAACGCCAAGGCAAAGCAGTATTTCCAGGAAATCATCGACAAGATCATCGACCAACACTTCTATGTCAAGATTACCCTACCCGTCTCCCACTCTTCTACGGAAACGGTGAGATTCAACAGCACGCTCCGCAACAAGACCGAATATTTCCCGCTGAATGCTCACTGGAACCATACCCGCGACCAGCTCAACCTGGATGGTACAGCCTTCGGCGAGATTACCTCGGATGGTTTCTGCATCATGGGCGGTTACCTGAAGGAGCAGCCGGGCACCTATTACCTCGGCTTCAACAAGTTTGCCCTCTACGAAAACTGTTTCCACGAGTATCAGAAGTCCTATCTCCCTGACAATGCCGCCAGCACCTATCATCTGGATACTTCCAAGATAACAGACAAGGCGAAGGAACTGATTACAGATGCTGGAAAGCGAGAGAAGGCTGAGCAGCAGGCAGCACAGTTGCTTGCCGATATGGATAGCTATCTGGCTTCGGATGATGCTGCCAAAGCCTGCGAGAAGATGGCGGCCTACAGCAACCAGGGCGACTATTCCGGTCTCTATGCTCTCGCCAGCGAGGCTTACGAGAAGTCGCCGAATCTCCTCAAGCTGTTGCCTATTACTGCTGATGCAAGCGGCATGGGCGAACAGATCCGCCAGAAGCTGCAGGGCGATGCCCGTTACCAGCAGATGCTTTCAGCCTCCGGTTTTGCCAGCTGGTATTGCCAGGCACTTGCCGATTACCTCTGGCACGAGCGGGAACTCTATGCTTACTGGAGCGACCTGAAGTTTACCTACAATCATCTCTGCGTAGAAGGTTACCGCCGTCTGTTCCTGGAGCCTCTGGCTAAGGGCGAGATCAAGAAGCTGATTCTCGACTTCCGTGGCAACGGAGGCGGAAGCGTGATAGACACCCGTCTGCTTACCGACTATCTCATCACCCAGACAGCCGTCTATGCTTACGTACGCAAAAAAGAGGACAATAATCCATACAGTTATACGCCTTGGATTCCGCAGAAGATTACGGTAACGCCGAAGAGCCTGGGCAGAAACATCCCTACCGCCATCCTGCTCGACAACTACAGTGCCAGCATGTCGGAGGTGACAACCCTCATCCTGAAAAGTCAGGGTGACCACGTGAAGACGATAGGCAGAAACAGTTACGGAGCACAGGCGATGCTCACTTCCGACAACGAAGCCAGCAATGGCGGTTGGATAGGAAATGTAACGAGCTACCTCTACTTCTACATGCCATTCTCGCTTACCAAGGATGCACAGGGCAACCTGCTGGAAAGTGTGGGAATCACCCCCGATTATCTGCTCGACGAGATGACCGGAGAGGAAAAGGAGAAGCTCTACCAGAACAATGCTTCGGCTGTGGATAGAGGTCTGAAGAAGGCGATGGAAATTCTGAAATAGCCCCCCAAAAGCCGGATTTTCCCGTCTTCTGATTCTCAAATCACAAAAAAGAAATTCATCAAAATACAATATTTCTAAAGCGAAGGTGTGCAACTTACACCATCGCTTTTTATTTTCTATATATCAGGCACTTATATCATATTCACAAATTTTGTGCTCCCACACATTTTGCGCGGTAATGCAAACGTTTGCATTTCATTTTCCTTGATTTCCATCAATTTTTTGAAGCTCCTTTGAGAAAATCATCATATATTTGCAACCGAAAAGGAAACCCGGTGACATCCATCTTGTTACAAGGGTAAGCCTGTGATGATAAGTAAATGATTGTAATAAGAATAGGACAGCTAACAGTATCCTTAAGAAAGAAAATCAACAGAGTAAAATTATGATGATGAAGCAGAGATCGTTCAAACGAACACCGATGTTGTTACTGCTGATTCTCTCAACAGTAATAACCCGAGCGCAAGAGGTAGCACTGAAGACCAACCTGCTTGGTTTGGCAACCACCTCGCTCAATGCTGGTCTAGAAATAGGCACGGGCAGGAAGAGCACTTTTCAGCTTTTCGGCGCCCTGAATCCCTGGAAGTTCTCAGGCGACAAGAAATTGCGCTACTGGAACGTAATGCCAGAGTACCGCTGGTACACCTGCCAGAAATTTGGAGGCCACTTCTTCGGCATCCATGCCCTTGGAGGTGAATACAACGTAAAAAATGTGGACCTGCCTTTCGGCATCTTGCCAAAGACAGAGAAAGGAAGACATTACGAAGGCTGGTATGTCGGTGGTGGTCTCACCTACGGATACCAATGGCTGCTGTCTGAGCATCTCAATCTCGAAGGATCCATCGGATTAGGATACATCTACAGCCCATACAAGCTTTACGGAAGATGTGACAAATGTCTTAACGAGGACCACCGCAACTATGTAGGTCCAACTAAAGCCGCCCTCTCCCTGATATACGCATTCTAGAAACAATATCACCGAGATAGAGAAAAACAAAATCAAACCCTCTTTTACAAGATGAAGAATATGAAGAAAATGAAGCTTTATGCGGTCATTTCGCCCCTTTGCATTCTGTTTGCACAAAGCGCACTGACTGTCCAAGCCCAGAAGATAGATGATTCACAGCTACGGTTGGTTGGAGGCAAGATTCTGATTGACAGCGTCTTGACACAGAAGAAAAGCGACAGTCTCAAGGTTGCTTTCCGTCTCCATCTCGATAGTCTGCAGCTCAAATCAGAGCAACAGCTGGTTTTCACTCCGCTTATTGCCGGAGAAGATACCATCGCCCTGAATCCCATTGTCATCAATGGCAAAAACCAGAACATCAGATACCTGCGCAAAAGCAGCAAACTGAAGAACAGCCAGGCAGTGGTAGTGAGACGCAGGAATGATACCGAACAGCAGGTGCTCTTCTCGCAGACCCTTCCCTACAGGAAGTGGATGAAGGCATTCAACCTCTCCATGACGGAAGATCTCTGCGGATGCGGCAACCTGATGGATCAGGATACCACCCAGATGGCGGTCATCAACCCAATACCCAAGATTGGTCGCGACCATTACGTGAAGCCAAAGGCTGAAGCCATCAAGGTGAGAGCCGAAAAGGGTGAAGCTTACCTGAGCTTCAAGCTCAACAAGAGCGATATCCTCGCCGACTTCCGTGAGAATGCCACAGAGCTGAGAAAGATTACATCCACCATCGACCTCGTAAAGAACGACAAGGATGTGAGCATCACCAATATCGATATTCATGGCTATGCGTCGCCGGATGGTCCTTACGCCAACAACGTGCGACTCGCCAACAACCGTGCGGCTGCCCTGCGCAATTATGTATGCAATCTCTACACTATCGATAAAAAGCTCTTCACCTATCACGCCACCCCAGAAGACTGGGAGGGATTCAAGAAGAAGGTGGAAGCCAGCAACTTAGCCGATAAGTCTGTCATCCTTGCCGTTGCCAACTCATCCTTGGCACCCGATGCAAAGGACCTGAAAATCAAGAAGCTTTATCCGGCTAGCTATCGCTACATTATGAGTGAGATTTATCCTCGTTTGCGCCACAGCGACTATACGGTAACCTACACCGTTCGTCCTTTCGACATTGAGGAGGCAAAGGTAATCCTGAAGACTAAGCCTCAGCAGTTGTCATTACAGGAGATGTATCTGGTGGCACAGACCTATGAGCCTGGTTCTCCAGAGTTCAACGAGGTATTTGATATTGCCGTCCGTCTCTTCCCTGATGATGAGACAGCCAATCTCAATGCCGCCTGCACAGATTTGCAGAAGGGCGACCTCGTAACTGCCGAGAAGCATCTTGCCAAGGCAGGAAACTCGAAGGAAGCTGAACGCATCAGAAAGATTTACGGGGAAATGAAGGCGGAGCAATAAAAGTAATAACTAACAATAAAATCACATCAATTATGAGAATTAAACATTTTTTCGGATTGGCAGTTTTGGCTGCTATGACTGCTAGTTGCTCTAGCAACAACGATTTAGTAGTAGGGGGGGGGTAATGGCTCTGGTGAGAATGAGACTGGTGCAAGCTATGCATCTTTCTCTATCAACTTGCCTACAACAAGAGGTACACGTGCAACTGACCCTACATTCGACAAGGGTGATGCTAAAGAGTATGATGTATTTAATGCTACTTTGCTGGTTTTCAAGAAGGGTACAACTGCCGGTGAAGGTAATTATACTCTTGCTGAGAAAGTTGATTTGGGTTCAATGGAACCATGGAAGAACCCAAATGAAACTGGTGTAACTACCCAAGCCAAGATTACAGCAAAGCTTTCTAAAGTCGATAAGAATGACGATTTCTTCGCATTGGTACTTTTGAACAACGGTTCTGGTGCAGATGCAAAGGTTAAATTGCCATCAGAGGGTGATACGTTCTCTGATTGGAATGTAGCAACTAATGCTAATGCTACCAATTTTACAGATACCAAAAAGGGATTCTATATGGCAAATGCGCCTCTGTACAATGCTACCGATAAGAGCGTAACAACTTTAGTTGCTATCGACAAGAACAAGATTTTCCCTACAGAGGCTCAAGCATCTTCTGGCGAAGCTGCTGCTGACATCTACGTAGAGCGTGGTCTTGCTAAAGTTACATTGACTGCTGCCACTAAGGATGAAAAACCTGTAGCTACTAGTAGTTCATATGCAGGCGACAAGGTTACAATCAGCAAGTGGGCTTTGGATGTTACCAATCAGAAGACATTCCCTATTCACAATGTTGATGGTTTGAGCACAGACTACGAGGATATTTGGAAGAACGAAGCAGCAGCAGCCGGTCCATCCACTAAGCGTTTCGTTGATAACAATGAGTTAACAAAAGCTAAACGTGTATATTGGGGTATAGATCCTAATTATAAGAATAATGATTTATACAAGGAAGGCGCAGATGGCACTACTGCTAGAGAGAAAGAGTTCAACTATGTTAAAGTAAATACAGACGTAACAGAAGACCCAACTAAACCATTGTACTGTCTTGAGAATACTTTCAACCTCGAGAATATGAAGCAGGGACAGACCACTCGCGTCATTTTCAAGGCTAGCTATACTCCAAAAGACTTTACTGCAGCAGATGGTAAGACCTTCTTCAAGGTCGGTACAAGCGTCGCACTTTGGAGCCAGAAAAATCTTGAGGATCACATCAAGGCTGCAGTTACTAAGGTTGTTCCAACCGCAACAACAGCTAATACAACCATCAACCTGGCCGCAACAAATGATATAACAGCTGCAGGAAATCACGTTATTGAAGCATCAAACATTACTGTAACAGACCATGTTGTTACACCTGAAGAAGTAAAAGCTGTCAACGACAAGGTGGGTCTCACCAAAGACGCTGGTATCAGCACTTACGCAAATGGAGAGTCTTACTATATCGCTCGCATCAAGCACTTCGGTGATGCCCTGACTCCTTGGAATTCTGGTGAGAGCTACGGTGACAACAATCTCAAATACTTAGGTCGTTATGGTATGCTCCGTAACAACTGGTATGAGTTGGATGTACAAAGCGTTAGCGGTCCTGGTTATCCTGACGTTCCAGAGGTTAAGCCTAACACTCCAGATGATGAGGATGACATGTACATCAAGGTTAGCGTGAAGATCCTCGACTGGGCTAAGCGTTCACAGAGCGTAGATTTGTAATCGAGTATAACAACGAAAGGCGGAGCTTAGGCTCCCGCCTTCGTTAAAACATACGAGTTGTGTTTTCTGCTTCACCATAGTGGAAAGCCAGAAACACAACCCGATATTCTGAAATATTATATTGATAATAACCAAAAAGCATCATGGCAAACAATAAGTTACATAGTTGGATCAAGAATATACGCATGGAATGGGGATTCGACAGCATGGCTGCTATCAGCCGTACCGCTGCTTTCGGAACCATCGTCGCTCTCGGCAGCATGCTCAGCAGCTGCAACGACTTGATGCACGACGACCTCCCTCCTTGCGATATGGGAGTTGACTTGCAGTTCAATTACGACTACAACGTCCAGCGCGCTGATATGTTCAACGATCATGTAGGCGGCGTCTGCGTGTTCGTCTTCGATGAGCAGGGCAACCTAGTGGCTCGCCAGGATGCAGCCAACGAGGGAAAATCCCAACCCCTCAAAGACCCTAACTATGCCATGCGCATAGACTTGCAACCTGGCAAATACCGCTTCGCCACCTTCGCCTTCCAGAAGAAATACGAAGAGGCGCTGTCACAGGCTGGTGCCAAATTCCACATCGAAGCTCCAGCAGCAGGAGAAAGCATCGAAAAACTCCGTACCCGACTCGACAGAAATGCCGGAAAGGTAGAAAACCAAGCTCTTCCGCTTGATACCCTCTGGCAGGGATTGAGCAACGAAACGGTAGAGGTGAAGGATCTTCAGATTACCCACCATACCATCAGTCTCATCAGAGACACCAAGCAGCTCACCATCAGTCTGCATCAGCTGGACGCCCCAGCCGACATCCACGCCGAAGACTTCAGTTATCAGATAACTGATGCCAATGGCTACATCAATCACGACAATTCTCTCCTCCCAGACGAGGAGTTGACATACACCCCATACAAGACCTGGACCACCGAGTTCACCACTCCGGAGGGTACCGTACAGGAGCGTACCGCTCACGCCGCCCTGATGTTCTCCCGCCTCGTGTTGCATCCAGCAACCGAGAACGACAAGAATGCGATACTGAGCATCTGGAACAAGAAGACGGGCGAAGAAGTGGTTCGCATCAACCTAGCCGATTTTCTGGCACAGGGTCGTGGAGCATTCGAAGCATTGAATTATTCGGCACAGGAGTTCCTGGACAGAGAATACGACTATAAGCTGGACTTTTTCCTGAAAGGCGACAAGTGGCAATACGTTAAGT
The DNA here is from genome assembly GCA_022741625.1 of Prevotella sp. Classification (GTDB taxonomy): domain Bacteria; phylum Bacteroidota; class Bacteroidia; order Bacteroidales; family Bacteroidaceae; genus Prevotella. The sequence continues at coordinate 8,442 of JAIINY010000112.1, forward strand.
TGGGCATCTCCATCCTCGATTGGAGCAAGCGCATACAGCGAGCCGACTTATAATCTGATTCCACTTTGTCGAAATTAAACTATTGATATTAGTAAAGTAAAAGACAAAGTTATCATGAGAAGATTTCATATCTATATAGGTTTCATAGTTTGGTTGTTGACTAGTTTATTTGCAGTTAGTTGTACCGACGAGTTGGAGGGTAACGGATATACCCCCAACTCGTCAAGCAACCTGCACGTGCTGGTACCAACCGTGCTCAGCAGCCGCGGCACCAATCCCGACGATGCTTCCGGCCTTCCTACCTATAATGCTACGGTAGATGAATGCCAGATCAACGACCTGACCCTCTATGCTTTCCCTGTAAAAAATGAAGGC
>JAIINY010000113.1:0-8783 GCA_022741625.1 Prevotella sp.
GTGTTTCGCACCACCAGCAGGTCCTGCAGCAGCTTGTTCATGTGCATCTCTGCTATCATATCATCCTTGGTGAGCACCCACTCGCCATTGTCGAGCTTGGTGTATTCCTGCTCAATCTTCATGTCCTTCACCCAGTTGACGGCTGAATTGTGAGGCATATAGAGATTACATTTCTTGACGTGCAGGGTACTGTCGGCAAGCACATAGAGCTCGCCTCGGAATCCGAAGTCCTGACTGTTGGCTGGGATAAACTGCAGATGATAGCAGAGGTCGCGGTTCACATACACCGTATCTTCTATATAATAATGATAGAAGCTGATGGCTGTTCTGCCCAGCGGAGATGGGAACGGATACTGGAGCAGTCGCACGTAGTCATCGTAGATATCCACATCGGTGAAGACATCCTTGATGGCTGTATTCAGGATTTCTCCGGTCTGGATCACCTGTCCGATACCATTGCTCTGCTGACCCTTGATGATATCCTTTTCGCTCTTCGGGTTCTTGCGATATACGTGCTGCGAAACGGTCTCATCAATGCTTACCGGCAGGGTAAGCTTGCCGTTGTAAGGCGAAAGCTCTACCTGGTCGAGGAGATACTGTCGCTTTCTGAAGAACTTGCCCTCCATCTGTTCCTTGGTGATATCATTGAGTGCGAGGGTAATCTTCTGATATTTATCATACTGATAATAATCATAGTTGCTGAGGTCGCTCTTCTTCTTGGCAGCGATGACACGTCGCATGAGTTCCACGGCAGGGTTATCCTTGCGCTTGTATCTTCCCTTCTTCGACTTCACCACGACTTCTCCCAGCTTGTGGGAATCGTCCTTGAGCTTGATTTCGAGGAAGCTGGTTTGCTCATCTACCTTGACCGTTGCGGTCTTGTAGCTCAGAGCGCTGACGGTAAGCATCAGTCCCGGCTTCTTTTCGATGGTAAACTTACCTTCTCCATCACTGGAAACGGCAATTTTGTGTCCCTTGTACTGCACGCTTGCATACGATACGGCAAAGCCGTCATCGTCGATGACACGACCTGTTATCTTCTGCTGCGCCATCATCTGGAGTGTAGAAACCACCAGGAGGACGAGCACCAAATACAATTTTCTTATACCTTTCATTACCTTATTATATATATAGGGGCCTTGCGCCCATTATTAATCATTCTCTACTTTCAGGCTGCAAAGTTATAACATTATTCGTAAATAGCTGCAAAAACCTATTATATATTTCAGTTTTTTATGAGATTTTCAGAAATCCCTCCATCTCAGAGAGTTTCTTGATGATGCCATCGGGGATGGATTCATCCACCTTCTTCTCTTCCCACTGCAATCCCTTGATCCATAGGGTGTGGCAACCCAGCTTGTGGGCAGGAATGATATCCTTGCCATAGGTATCGCCCACTACGAGCACCTGAGAGGCAGGAAGATCGAGGGCGCAGACTCCGAGGGCGAAGATGGCTGGGTTCGGCTTGCGCACCCCCACTACTGCCGATTCTATCACATCCTTGAAATAGCCATCGATTCCTGCATCCTTCAACACCTGATTGATGTTGCCGTAGAAATTGGAAACCAGCACCATCGGATAACCCTTCTGCTTCAGATGCTCCAACACCTGCCTGTTTTCATTCAGAAGAGCAAGGGTCTTGGCATTGATATAGCGAGCCATATCCACAGCAATCTGCTGAATTTCTGAATCAGAAAGGGAGAGGAAAAGGCTTTCTGATGAAGCTTCTGAATTTGATACAGATGATGAATCTGATACAGATGATGAATCTGATACAGATGATGAATCTGATACAGATGACATTTCTGATAACGATGCATCAGAATCTTTTCCGGGATTCCCTAGCTTCGCCTGTTTCTCAGAATCATCCTTTCCTGTCTCCAGCAATTCCTTTCCTGCCAGGAAATTCAATTCCAGGATCAGTTTTTCTCTGAGAATATCCTCGAAATGGAAATCGGGAGTCACGATGGGATTCACAGCCAGTGCTCGCTCACCATACACGTAGGCATCGCGAAACGCCTGCTTGTGGATACTTACTCCAGGCTCTACTTCCTCGTCATCAGCCACGCCGATGCCGAAGTGCTCGTAGCCCTGCCACAGCACTTCCGACCAGTGGTCGCCCCTGGTATCGAGCGTGCCACCATAATCAAAAATGATTCCTTTTATATCCAGTACTTTCATTATTTTCCTTTATTAATTGTTTGCTGCTGGCTCTTCTGATCTGCCTCGTATTCTTCCTGAATCTTCTTCAGATCCTTGTTTCCCACCTTGATGAGCAGAATGCCGATGGCTATCCATACCAGCTCACGGATTCGGGTGATGAGACCGGTATATACACCCAGGGCACCCGTAAGATGCAGGCCATCTACCGCCAAGGCCAAACCACCCTCTCGGGCTCCCAACTGCATAGGAGAGAAGAAGATGAGGTTGCTGAAGAGCGATGAGAAGGCAAGAATCAGAACGCTGTCGGCGATGCTGATATCCGCCGCAAAAGCCTTCAGGATGAGATAAATCTCCAGGCTCTGGAGCACTCTCGCCATCACCTCAAAGAAGAGGGAACTGTAGAAAGTACTCTTGTGCTGACCATGCAGCAGGGCTATCTGCGAATCTATCTGCTCCAGGGTCTCCTGCTTCTCCTGTTCAAACCGCTTAGCCCAGTTCTTCACGAAAGGAATATGGGTGAGCAGACGGATGCCCTTCTGCGCCATTCCCGTCTTGTAACCACGGGCGAAGAAGTAGATGCCAAGCAGGCAAAAGGCTGCGATGAAGCCCAGCATGATGCCCATAGGAACCCCTATCGGATACAAGGCGATATAGAGAAATACCGAAAGAAACCAGAACCAGAAATGGGAGAAGATGTGCATCATCACATAGAGAATGACCGATGATGTAGCCTTGCTCACACCCGTGAAAGGCTTCAGCTCCATAATGCGGTAAGGTTCGCCGCCCATCAATCCGCAGGGAGTGGTGTAGTTCAGGGCAAATCCGCTCACGGAGAGCTTATACACGCGCCAGAACGAGAGTCCCTTCACCCTGCCCTCGTCGTTGATGATGAGCCACCACGAAATGGTATTCACCCAATAAACTACGAGCCACAGACCGAGAATCAGCGGGAAATAGATGCCCGCCTGCTTCAGATAGCGCCAGATATCGGTATAGTCCATATCCATCGTGCAGAGCATGATGATGATGGCGATGATACCGAACGCCATGAATATATTTCTGAACTTGTTATTCATAAAAGAACTTGTTATTCACAAAAGTATTTATAATTCACAAAAGTATTTGTTATTCCCGAAATAAGACGTTTATGCCCCGTACTCTCCCTTCAGGACCTTCTGGTTGAGCTTCAGACAAAGACGCTCGTGGGTTCCTCGCATATAGAAGAAAATCAGACTGAACACGGTAATTTCGACAGCTGGATAAAGCCATGGAAGACCTATCAGGATAGAGATGAACAGCGTGATGCTGCGCCAGTTGAAGGTAAGGATATTGGCATATTTCATCAGTGGAAGACTGCCCGCACGGAAGTCGGCACGCAACTGCTCAGGCAACTGCTGCGGATATCTTTCGCGCAGATTTCTCTTGAATATCTGGAAGATAGGAGTATCCCGCTCCTGTCCCAAGGTATAGTTCTTGTAGAAGAACTGGAAGAGTTTCTGCACTGGCTCCTTCTTCCACTTCATCTGCTTCCACAGCTCTACCTGCTTGCTGGCATCGTCCAGTTCGCTTCCCTCCTTGCCTTTCAGGAAGAAGAGGTGAATCTGACGGTAGTAGTCGGCAAGACGGCTCTGAATGGCATGGCAGCCGAAGCCGGCAACGATGCAGAGTGCCCAGATCTTCCAGCCCCACTCCGGCATCAGACGGAAGGAGATGGCGAAGTAGATGCTGACAAACCAGAAGTCACCAGCTGCGCCATCCAGGATTCTGCCCAAGGCACTTTTCTGGTTGGTGAGTCGTGCCAGCTGACCGTCGCAGCTATCATATACGTTTGCCCAAATGAGCAAGAAGATGCCCAAGATATTGATTGCCAGATCGTCGAAATAGAAGCAGATGCCCGCTCCTACGCCGAGGAAGATGGAAAGAATGGTCACCACGTTTGGGGTGACGTGAAGCATGCGGAAGAATCGCGCCCACTGGTAGCCAATGGGGCGATAGAAGTAAATATCAATGTGCTCCTCGGTATCCGCTGATTTCAGAGAAGCCTTAAATTCCTGATTCATCTTTTTTATTTTTATTCTTGTATCATTTTTGTTGCTATATAGAACGCAGCCTCATCACGGCATGGCGCAAAGCTAGGCCAGTCGTTGAAGTCGATAATGCGGATGCTGCCATCCTCGCTGACCACACAGTCGCCGCCATATACCGGCACATTCAGCATGTCGGCAGCCTTGTCAGCCTCAGCCTTCAGAGCCTCGGCATCGAAGGCGATGCCCCGAGCCTCGCCATTGATCACCTCCAGTCCGAACTTGGAGCGATGGCCGCATTTCGATGGATAGAACCAATAGAAGAAATCGGTACCCGATACGCCGTAGAACTTGATGAGGTCGCCCTTCAGATGCTCATTCACCACCACCGATGTGATGCCGCGCAGCCAGAATTCCTTCAGCAGCGCCTCAGCCTCCTGCTCGTTCTGCACATAGCAGGTATCCTCCTTCTGCTGTGCACAGCCGTCGCCACGCTTCAGCCAGCAAGGATAGTGGATATCCTTCACCATCTCTCCGTTTCTGCCGATGATGCGGCTCTCGGGAGTAGCGATGCCTCCGGCGATGAAACGCTCGGTCATGATGCGGCGGATGCAGCGGTTTACACCCAGACTGGAGTTCACCACCAATACACCTTCCTCCTCTATTCTGCCGAGAATATCGAGTGCCTGCTTGCTGCGTGCCATCGAGAAGAAGCCATCCACGCCCACTGTCACACGGCAGCGAGGCCATCCGTAGGCTCTCTCCAACACAGTTGCCTTGCGGCAGAATTCCTTCTCGCACATCAGCATCACCTTCGCACCGAGTGCCTCCAGCTGCTGTTTTACGGCATTCATGATGGCAGCATCGTTATCCACGCAATTAGGCGAGAACTCGTTGCCGCGGCATACACCCACCAGGGTCTTACCCTCCAGCGGATGGATGAAAGCCTCAGCCTTCGCAATATCCTCCTTGTGATCTACATCGAGAATCTTGTTGATAGGATAAGCCTCCAGCTTCAATCCCTCTACCACCAGCTGGCGCTGGAAGTTGCGCATACGGCTCATACCCTGCTCCATGCAATGGTCGAGCACATCGAGCGCCTTGTCGCCCAGACAGTAGATGCCACCCGAAATCAGATGGTCATCGCCCTCCTGCTTATCGTGGAAGCCCGTAATACGAGGCTTCTTGTGCGATCCCTGCTTGTCGAGCAGACTGGCACCCTCGGCATCCGCCTGCTTCTCCACGCCTACCCACAACGGTTTTTCATCATCCACGTATGGGGTGACAGCCATGCAGCCGTCAATATCCTTTGCCTCCTGGAAGTGGCGGATATACTTCTTGAACTCCTCCTCACGGAAGATGGTATCCACGGTGGTAAGGCAGAAGCGCTCGCCACGGAGATATGGCGAGAGGGCATGCAGACTGTGCATGGAACTAGGAGTGGTCTTCACCACCAGGCGCAGAGGCACCGGCAGCTTCATCTGCTCCAGATGTTCACGCACCGCAGTGCTCCATTCGTTGACAATCACTACGATTTCGGTAGCACCGCAATCTACGAAGATGCGTAGAAGGCGCTCTATCATCGGTTCGCCGCATACCGGCACCAGGGGTTTAGGCTGTTCCACGCCTTCCTGTGCCAATCGGCTTCCCTCGCCTGCGGCTATAACTGCAAATCTCATTCTATCTATTTCTAATTATTTTTATTTTTCTTCAAATTTCTATAACTTTCTTCTGTAGCAGCGGCGGCGACGATGCTGTACGCTTTCCAGATACTGCCACTGGCTCTGCACCCCCTTGTTGCTCTCCATCTGCGGCATCGCCTCCGCCCATTTGAAACCGTAGCGGTGGTACTGCTCGATGAGGTCGGCGAAGATGAGGGCATTGGCACCCTTGCTGCGGTATTCCGGCAACACGCCGATGAGCACTAAATCCACGGTATCAGTGGCATGGCACTTCATCACCCGCAGAAGCCGAAGCCATCCCCAAGGGAAGAGCTTGCCGTTGCGGTTCTTCTGCAGCGCCTCGGTCATGGATGGGAAGGATACGCCGAAACCGATCAGGCGGTTGTTGTCGTTGCCATCTACCACACCAGTGATGAGGTTCATATCCGCCATCTTGATATACGAATCCACATACCCGTCGATCTGTCGGTCGGTGAGTTGCTGGAAATCGTAGAGATCCTTGTAGGTTTCGTTGACGATGTGGAAAATCTCCTTTCCCATACCGCCCTGAACCAGTTCGTGCTTGGTAAACTTGCGCACATGCAGATTATAGCGGCTCTCGATGAACTGGGCTGTCTTGGCAAATTTCGGAGGGATTACCTCAGGCACCTTGATGCGGTACTCCAGCCAGTCGTTGTCCTTCTGGAAGAGCTCCAGAGCATCCATGTGCTTGGGATAATAAGGATAATTGTAATTGACGTACATGGTGGATTTCTCGTGGAATCCTTCGATGAGCATTCCTTCGCGGTCCATATCGGTAAAGCCAAGTGGTCCTACCAATTCTTCCATGCCACGCTCTCTGCCCCAGTGGGCTGCGGCATCCAGCAGCATACCGGAAACCTCGAGATTATCGATGAAGTCGAACCATCCGAAGCGCACCTGCTTCTTGTTCCACTGGTCGTTGGCACAATGGTTGATGATGGCGGCAATGCGGCCTACCACCTTCGGGATGCTGTAATCGATAGCCAGGAAATATTGCGCTTCGCAGAAATCGAAGGCAGGGTTCTTGTCTTTGCTCAATGTATTCCACTCGTCAAAACGCAAGTAAGGAACGGCATATTTGCTACCTTCATAAAGGTCGTAATAGAACTGTATGAAAGTTCTCAATCCTTTCTTGGTGGTAACGGGTATGATTCTAATATCACTCATTGATCTGATTTTTTTCTAAAACTTTTTGCTCTGATTTTTCTTTTTATAATAATGTATCATCAAAAAAACGGTGCAAAAGTACGAGTTTTTTCCGAGATGGCAAACGAAATCCGTGTTTTTTTTCCTGCCGAGCGTTAAAAACCCCGAATATTTCCCCCCTTTCGGAAATAAAGCAGTAACTTTGCAGGCTGATATGAAGAAATCAAGAGATAATTATACATTCCTGACCCATGCACCGGTGCATCGGGTGATTTTTACGATGGCGATACCTACCATTATCAGCATGTTATCGACGAGTATGTACAACCTCGCCGACACCTACTTCGTGGGCAGCATCAATACCCAGAGCGTGGCGGCAGTAGGCGTTTCCTTCGCTATGATGGCAGTAATCCAGGCTGTTGGTTTCTTCTATGGTCATGGCTCCGGCAACTATATCTCCAGAAAGCTGGGAGCCAAGGAGGTGGAGAAGGCGAAGAAGATGGCATCCACGGGCTTCATACTGAGCTTTCTGACGGGACTTCTCATCGCCATTCTTGGACAACTTTTCCTGACACCGCTCTGCGTTCTTCTGGGATCCACCCCTACCATCCAGCCCTACACTGAGCGCTATCTCGGCATCATCCTGCTGGGTGCTCCCTTCATGACAACCTCTCTGACCCTCAACAACCAGATGCGCTTCCAGGGCAATGCGATGTATGCAATGAAGGGAATCATGTCGGGAGTGCTCCTCAATCTCATCCTTGCCCCACTGCTCATCCTTTATTTTGCCTTGGGCATCACGGGTGCCGCCATCGCCACCCTCATCAGCCAGTGCTTCGGCTGCGCCATGCTATTCTGGATGACACACAAGGGAGAAAACATCCGAATCCATCTGCACAACTTCACGCCAACCAGGGCTTACATCAAGGAGATTATCTTTGGCGGCACGCCTTCCTTATCAAGACAGGGCCTGGGAAGCATCGCCACGCTGGTGCTGAATGTGGCTGCCGGAGCCTATGGAGATGCAGCCATTGCGGGTATGAGTATCGTGACGAGAATCTCGTTCTTCACCTATGCCGTGGTCATCGGACTGGGTCAGGGTTTCCAGCCGCTCTGCGGTTTCTGTTATGGAGCCAAGTTGTACGACCGCGTGAAGGAGGCTTTCTTTTTCTGCATCAAATGCGGCACGGTATTTCTGGCGGTTTGTGCCGTTTTCGGCTTCCTTTTCTCCGAGCCTATCATCGAACTCTTCCGTGATGATGCCAGCGTGGTAGCCGTGGGTTCCGTTGCCTTGAAGTGGCAGGTTATCAGCTTCCCTCTGGTAGCCACCATCGTGCTGACGAATATGCTGATGCAGACCATCCGCAAGCCCGTACGTGCGAATATCGTGGCAGCAGCACGTAGCGGTTTGTTCTTCATTCCGCTCATTTTCATCCTCCCTCATTTCTTCGGATTACTGGGCGTGGAGATGTGTCAGGCGTGGGCAGATATCTGCTCCTTCCTCGTGGCGGTACCGATAGCCTGGAGTGCATTCAGGGATATGAAATTTCAGCAACGCTAAAAAAATCACAAAAAACAAGAACGAATTCTTTGCAGTTCAAGAAATTAATCGTATCTTTGCACTCGAATTTTATTGATACATTAAGAACATGAGTAAAGATACACTAACTCATCAGCTGACAGAGACTATCGACGAGCTTTCAAGCGCCGAATCGCTGAAGGGTCTCTTCCATCAGCATCGAGACGG
>JAIINY010000483.1:0-1149 GCA_022741625.1 Prevotella sp.
GCCAGGGCATCATCAGGGAAGAGTTTGACAACCATGACGATGAGGGTGATAAGTACTGTCAGCGGTATGACAGAAATGAAAGGATGTGGTTCCTTTGGCTGCTGGGGTGGGTAGGATACCTGCTCCTCTGCAGCTTGTGTTTTTTGCTTGTTTTCTTTTGATTCCATGTGTTAATACTCTTATATAATTATTTAAAATTCAAAGTCTTTCATTTAAAATACGATTAAACCGTATTGATCTTGCGGAACTCCATCAGCTGGTTGATGCTGGTCATCGGGCGCCAGGTCTTGTCTATTCCCTCCAGATAGTACTGGTACATCGCATTCAGGATGTGCGGATAATCGAAGTTGGTGAAGTTGATAAACTGATAGCCATCATATCGGCTCATACCGTTCGGGGTACCGAGCCAGATAAACCCATCTCTATCCTGGATGATATCGTTCACCGTATTGCACGACAAGCCATCCTTAGCCGAGAGTCGCTTCCCGTCTAATTTGATACTGCCGAATGCCTACAGAGGCATCAGCCAAATGCTGATGAATCCTACTATATATAAAAGGTGTAGAATGTCTTTTTATTTCTTTTTATTTGATAGGTCTTTTGATTCTTCTGCAAAAATATGATAAAATCCTTAGACTGCAAAACAAAAAGAAAGGGAAAATGTATTGTAAAAAACAAAAAGTGGGTAAAAGTCAAAAAATAAAGGTGAATGGTCAAAATATAGAGGATGGTTAGCAATTTCTGCCGTATTATCTAGCGATGGTATTACCCACAAGGAAAGAATAATGAAGAATTGTATGATAGTTCGCTTCTTCGGATAATATAATGGTAACAACGGCCAGTGGGGCTGAGGCTCTCAGGCTTATACCATTTTCAACCCAAAGAAGATTACCTGCGTAAATGCCGCCAAGGCGGGTCGCAGTTCCCGTTCTTATCTTAATGAAGGAAGATGGGAGAAGGTGTATAACAGTCTTCAGCCAGGCGACTACGTGCTCATCGAGTTCGGTCATAACGACAGAAGAAGAAGTCGGCGGGCAGTGGTGCCTGGTATAATTTCTCTTACAACCTGAAGAAATTCATCGACGAGGTACGCAAGAAGGGTGGCAACATCCAATGGAATGGCATCAATGTTTCTGCCGGAAAGCTTTC
>JAIINY010000484.1:0-1147 GCA_022741625.1 Prevotella sp.
AATCCCAGCAGCGCTGCTGAGAGAAATGCTAATACTAACCACATTTTTATGAATGTTAAATGTTGAATGAGGCTCGCGCCTTTGTGTTTCTAATCTTTTATGATCTAATCTTTTAATCATTGAAATCATACCCCACGTCTTCCAGGAATAATGCGTTGCCTGGCATGCTTTCGCCCGCATCACTGCGGCTTCCGTTGTGCAGGATGTCGAGAAACTGATCCATCGTAATCTTGCCCCTGCCTACATCAATAAGGGTGCCCACTACGGCACGTACCATGTTTCGGAGGAAACGGTTGGCGGTAATCTCGAAATACCAGGTGGTAGGGGAGGTCTGGACCCATCTGGCAGCCGACACGTGGCAGATGGTGGTCTTGTTGTCACCGCCTGCCTTGCAGAAAGCCGCATAGTCTTCGTGATGCAGGAAATACTGCGCCGCCTGGTTCATCTTTTCGAAATCCAGCGGGTAGTTCATCTGCAGCGAATAGTGGCGCTCGAAGGGATCCTTGCGCGTATGGATATAATAATGATAGGTACGAGAGGTGGCAGAGAAGCGGGCATGCATCTCGGCATCTACCTCCCGAACTTCATAGACGGCAATGTCGCGTGGCAGAATTCTGTTCAGACGATACACCAGCTGGTCGAGGGCCATTGGGATTCTTTCTTCCGAAACTTTCTCTTCCGGATTCCAGTCAAAATGCGCCGCCATGTTCCGGGCATGCACCCCGGTATCTGTTCTTCCGGCTCCCACCACCTCTATCTCCTTTCTGAGAAGGATGGAAAGGGCACACTGCAACTCCTGCTGCACCGAATTGGCATTGGGCTGAATCTGCCAGCCGTGATAGTTGGTTCCGTCGTAACCAAAGAATATAAAATATCTCATTGCTTTTCACTTAAAACGACTGCAAAGTTACTAAAAAAACGTGAAATATGGTATAATAATACAGAATATTTTCAAAAATGATACAATCTTGAAAGAAAATTGCGATTTTATTTTGCAATATGCTAATAATTGTGTACTTTTGCCAACGATTTTGTTTATTTAGATTATGGCACAGAATATATTTAGGGGCCTTGGTGTTGCCCTCATTACTCCTTTTAAGGCCGATGGTTCGGTAGATTATCAGTCGCTCAAGCGATTGGTAGAGTT
>JAIINY010000485.1:0-1138 GCA_022741625.1 Prevotella sp.
TGGTCAGATTGTAAAGGGTGCAGTAGCATTATCGCAAGAAAACAACTCTGCTTCTACATCATCAGACAACCAACTTTCATCTGATGATATTGCCACTTGCATGATTGGCAGACTTGTGGATTGTATGCCTCTTGTAGATGAGGAAGAACATAACAGACTTCAGTTGCGTAACGCAATCTTCAAGTTCTTCACTCGTGTTCTCAATCGAGACTGGCTCCAGTTGCTCCTTCTGATAAAGGAACTGCCCGACATCGCCAGTCATGGAAAGTCTGCTTCCGTCAAATTGAACACAGCTGAAGACATGAGCCTTTTCCAATCCCTGTGTTCCGTTTATAAGGCTTGCTGTCCTACTTCAACAGTTGAGACAGCTGCCAAGCCAGTTGTAACCGCCAAGGCGGACAACCATAAGTAGAGTTCATTCTGTTCCATTATAGCTGCCTTACGGACATTCTCCTTTTAAGACCTCACGGTTCGGTACTGGCATATCGCACTCGTCGTGGCTTGCCTTTTTTAGCGCATCGGGCTTGCCCGCTGTTCACGAATTTAGGGAGTGTGGTAACTCATTACCCCTACGACCTATCAGTCTTCGGGAGAGTGTCCGCCAAGGCAGCAAGCTGGGACACTGTTTTTACTGACACATATAAGCATATCAGAGATATGGAAAGAATAGCAAAGCAGGTTTTGAACGTCAGGGGACGTAAGGGATGCGCTGCCGCTCTCAGCCGTGAATACCAACGCAACTGGAGCGACCGGGCTTGGCAGGTAGCTATTGCCAAGGGTAACTATGACCTCGGCAGACAGCATCTGAACTTCCAGATTTCCAAGGGAGGTAAGATAGCACCTATCGACAAGAGCAAGTCCATCCCACAGATGATGGCTGAGAACTTGGCTGCTCGTGGCATCAAGGACAAAAATGAGGGATTGACTGAGCCACGTTTCAGAACGGTGGCGGACTTCATCTTCAGCGGTTCGCAATGGAAGATGCGTGAGCTTGCCTTCGGTGACCAAGAGGTGGTCTTCAAGCCCGGCGACAACAAGGAGAATTATGCCGTCAAGCGTATGCCAGAGATTGAGCAATGGGCGACGGACATTTATAATTTTGTCGCAGGAAAGTATGGTGAGGAGAACATCGTTGCCT
>JAIINY010000114.1:0-8714 GCA_022741625.1 Prevotella sp.
GCATCAGAATTCTGATGCGCTTTTTTATTTTACTTGAGGAATCCCTGCTGCTTGAGGGCATCGAGGAATCCGATGCTCATGGCTTCGCAATCCTTCTTGGTATATCGGATATCGGTGAAAACCTGGGCTAATGTTTCTACGTTGTTGATGCGTACAAACTCCTGGTTCTCTTCCAGTGCTTCCTTCTCGGCATAGAAGTCATCAATCTTTTCTGGGGTATAATCCTCGAAATGCTCGTTGTGGATGATGCTGCGCAATGGCAGACGGTCGCTCAGGGCAGGCTGCTCATCCGGCCATCCGATGGTAAGGGTAGCTACTGGCATTACCAGCTTCGGCAACTTCAGGGTGTCGATGATCATCTTCGGCATATACACCGTGGTGCCCAGGAAGCAGGTGCCCAGCCCCGCCTCTTCTGCCAGATTGGTGAAGGTCTGCGTGAAGAGCAGGGCATCGGTAGCCGCATTCATAAACGAGAGAATGTTGTCGTATCCCGGGGTTCCCTTGCGGTTTTCCGCCCAGAGGGTGGTGCGGCGGTAGTCGGCGCAGATGGTGAGTACCACAGCAGCACCTGTCACCATCGGCTGGTTGAAGTGGGCAGGAGCCAGAGCCTTCTTTCCCTCTTCGCTGCGGGTTATCACTACGCTGTAGAGCTGCAGGTTTCCCATGGTAGGAGTACGCATCGCCTCTTCCAGCAATCTGTTCAAAAGTTCATCTGTTACCTCTCTGTCGGCATATTTGCGAATCGAGGTTCTTTTCTTGATTGATTCCATATCTTGTTTCTTTTTTATATTTCTCTATCATATTCTTATTTTCTGCAAAGATAATGAAAGTTTCCCAAAAAGAACACGGTTCTTTTACATTTTTTGCTTCATAATGGACTTTTCGTGCGTTTTTTGATGAAATATCTGCTCAAACGTTTCATATTTTAGAAATATTGTTTTAATTTTGCAGCTAATTATTAAACGTTTAATATGGAATATACTGAAAATATGACTTTCGAAGAGGCGAGCCACGCCTTGATGAAAGATTTGAAGACCCGATTGGCTGAGCTGCACGGGCATTTCGATGCTCAGAATGTCGATTGGCATAAGCTCCATCTTCCATTGGCGAAACTTGTTTCTGAAGAAACACAGAAATCAATCGGCAGCCCGGAAGTGGTAGAGGTTCGACCTAAGGAATTGGAGTGCGATGTGGTAAGATACCAGAACAATAAGGAGAAATGGGTGGCTTTGGTCGGATTGCTCAATGGTCATCCCTACGAGATATTTACCGGTTTGCAGGATGAGGATGAAGGCATCATGCTCCCCAAGTCTGTCACCAAGGGCAAGATTATCAAGACGGTGCTCCCGGAAGGACAGAAGCGATATGATTTCCAGTTTGTCAACAAGCGTGGCTACAAGATTACCGTCGAAGGATTGAGCGAGAAGTTCAATCCCGAGTATTGGAACTATGCCAAGCTCATATCCGGCGTTCTGCGCTATCGTATGCCGGTTGCCCACGTCATCAAGCTGGTCAATCAGCTTCAGCTCACCTCCGAAACCCTCAATACCTGGCGGGTGGGCGTGGAAAGAGCCTTGAAGAAGTACCTTTATGAGGAAAATGGAATAGATAACTTGGAAAACGGAATAGATTATAAGGAGACTGAAGATGAAATTGATGAGCAGTAAGATATACCTCAGGAATGTGCGTTTCCACGCTTTCCATGGCGTATTGCCGCAGGAGGGAATCGTTGGCAACGATTATCTTGTCAACCTGGTGCTGGATTATGACTTCTCTTCAGCCATGAAGACCGATGATCTTCAGGGAACCCTCAACTATGCCGAGGTATATCAGAAGGTAAGAGAAGAAATGGCGGTGCCCAGCAAGCTCCTGGAGCATGTGGCAGGCAGAATCGCCCATAGGCTCTTTTCCGATTTCCCGGAAATCCAGAAACTCCAACTCTCTATCACCAAGGTGAATCCACCGATGGGTGCCGATAGCGACGGCGCAGGGGTAGAGGTTGTATTAACAAATGATAAAACTTATAGTTAGAATTAGGTTTTCTGATAATAAAGTAGTAATTTTGCAAAATCATCAGAAAGTATGTGTAAGAAAGTAACACTGATATGGGCTTTGATGTGCATGTTTGTAATGACATCGTTAGCTGCCAATAAGCGATTCACGCTGGTCATCGACCCCGGTCATGGTGGACATGATGCCGGAGCACTCGGAGCCATATCCAAGGAAAAGAATATCAATCTTGCCGTTGCCTTGCGCTTCGGTAAGTATGTGGAGCAGAATCTCCCGGAGGTAAGAGTCATCTATACCCGCACGAAGGATGTCTTCATCCCGCTCAATGAGCGTGCGAATATCGCCAACCGTGCCAACGCCGATCTCTTTATCTCCGTGCATACCAATGCCTTGCCGGCAGGAAAGGTGGCTCGTGGCTTTGAGACCTATACCCTCGGTATGCACCGTGCCAAGGATAATCTCGATGTGGCGATGCGGGAAAACTCCGTCATCTCGATGGAGAAGGACTATCAGCAGAGATATCAGGGCTTCGATCCCCGCTCTTCTGAGAGCTATATCATCTTCGAGTTCATCCAGGGCAAGAACATGGAGCGCAGCGTAGATCTGGCACGAATGATTCAGCGAAGTGTCTGCGATGGTGCCAACCGTCCCGACAAGGGCGTGCATCAGGCGGGATTCCTGGTCTTGAGAGAGACTTCCATGCCGGGCTGCCTCATTGAGTTGGGATTCATCACCACTCCTGATGAAGAGCGCCTGCTCAACAATGACAGCAGAGTGGATGATATCGCCCGTGGCATCTACGAGGCTTTCGCAAAATACAAGAATAAGTACGACAGATCGGTTTCCGTTCCTTATCGTGCCAAGGATTCCGAAGAAGTGAATATCCCTAAGATTGTTCCAGATCAGGAACCGGCACCTAAGACTCGTGCCGTAACGAGGGCAGAGGTAGCAGATGCACCTGTCTTCAAGCTTCAGATTTTCGTAGGTAGTAGAAACCTTCGCAAGGGCGATGCTCATTTCAAGGGCGAAACCGATTACGATAGTTTCCAGGAAGGCAATCTGGTGAAATACACCCTGGGTGCATCCACCAATTACAACGAAATCTATCGCCTGCGCAAGGAAAAGCTGGATAAGTTTCCGGAGGCTTTCATCATCGCCTTCAAGAATGGACAGAGATATGACGTGAACCAGGCTATCCGTGAGTTCAAGCAGAACCGCAGCCGGTAGCTCCACTTTTCGGGCAGCCTGTGATTCGCTCTATATAAAATAGGTATAATAAAAAGAACAAAAATAGATAAATATGAAACTGACAAAGGAAATTAGGATAGCGTTGGTCGCTATTGTAGGTATCTTGGTGATGTATTTCGGAATCAACTTTCTGAAAGGCATCAACTTGTTCTCTACCAATAACACCTACTATATGACGTTTGATGACATCCAGGGTATGGGTGCTTCTACCCCTATCTATGCCGATGGCTACAAGGTGGGTACCGTGGATCAGCTGGATTTCGACTATTCAGGAAAGGGTCCCATCAAGGTCAAGGTGGATATCAACAAGGATCTGAGAATCCCTGCGGGTAGTACCGCAGAGATTGCTAAGGACATCATGGGCAATCTCCAGGTTAGTCTCCTGCTTGCCAACAATCCTCGTGAGCGTATCGAACCGGGCGGCATCATCCCTGGTATGGTGAATTCTGGAATGATGGGCAAGGCTGCCGAAATGATTCCGGTTGTTGAGAAGATGCTGCCTAAGTTGGATTCCATCCTCACCAGTGTGAATGCACTCCTGGCTGATCCTGCCCTGGCTGCTTCCCTCCACAATGTGGAGACCATCACCAGCAACCTCACCGTTTCCACCCGTGAGCTGAATACTCTGATGGCTGGATTGAACAAGCAGGTTCCGGGTATGATGAAGAAGGCGAATGGCGTTCTCGACAATACCAACCGACTCACCTCTAATCTGGCGAGCCTCGATGTGCAGGGCACACTCGACCGTGTGAATGCCACCCTCGATGGTGCACAGAAGTTCACCGAGCAGCTGAACAGCGGAAAGGGTAGCCTCGGTCTCCTCATGAACGATACCCGCCTCTATGAGAATCTGAACTCAACCATGTCGCATGCCGACTCTCTGGTCATCGATCTCAAGGCGCATCCAAAGCGCTATGTTCACTTCTCAATTTTTGGAAAGAAAGACAAATAGAGCCTCGGATATGCCGTTTTAAAGGCTTCTTTGAGGAAAATGCCAAAATAAATTTTGTCTAAATAATAAAGGCAATGTTTCACGCCCCGGAATAGCTACAGAACTTGTTGTTTTTTAGCCATTTCGGGGTGTTTCAAAATTGTTTCATAGCCCCTAAAATGTAATTGTGGATAACTTTCTTAGTTGCTTGATTATGAGATAGTTATCCTGGTAGTCTTAAAATATTATAAATAGCCCGATTTGCTACTTTGGGCTTTTTTTTGTAATTTTGCAGTCGATTTGCATCGAATGGTGCAATCTGATGTAGTGTTAAGGTAAAAAAATCAATTAAATAAGTATTAAATAGTGTCAATGTTAGCAAGTCCAAAAGCGCTTTGGGACAATAGTCTTTTGCTTATAAAGGATAATGTGTCAGAGCAGCAATATAATACATGGTTTCGACCAATAGTCTTTGAGTCGTACAAGCCTTCGACCAAGACTTTGTTGGTTCAAGTTCCAAGTCCATTCGTATATGAGTACTTGGAACAGAACTATGTTGGCTTGTTGAGCAAGGTCCTGCATCGCAATTTCGGCGATGGCATCCGTCTCACTTATCGGGTGGTAACGGATAAGGAGCACAGGTTGACCCAGGATGTGGAAGCTGATCCGGCTGATATTGATGAGGCTGAGCGCAAGAGATTGGCACAGCAGCCACAGACACAGGCTAACTCGGCAGAACCACAGCAGCCTGAAGACATTGACACCCAACTTGATCCGAAACTCACCTTCAATAATTATATGGAGGGTGACAGCAACAAGCTGCCACGTTCGGTGGGATTGTCTATTGCTGAGCATCCGAATACCACGCAGTTCAACCCGATGTTCATCTATGGTCCTTCTGGTAGCGGAAAGACTCACCTGGTGAATGCCATCGGTCTGAAAACCAAGCAGATGTATCCGCAGAAGCGTGTGCTCTATGTCAGTGCACGCCTCTTCCAGACACAATATACCGATGCGGTGCTGCATAATGCGAGCAATGATTTCATCAATTTCTACCAGTCTATCGATGTGCTCATCGTGGATGATGTGCAGGATTGGGCAGGCAAGGCGAAGACCTTGAATACCTTCTTCCACATCTTCAATCACCTCTTCCGTAATGGAAAGCGTATCATTCTGGCGAGCGATCGCCCTCCGGTAGAACTCAAGGATATGCCAGACCGACTCATCACCCGTTTCTCTTGTGGACTGGTGGCGGAGTTGGAGAAGCCGAATGTGGAACTCTGCGTCGATATCGTGAGCAACAAGGTGCGCAAGGATGGACTGAAGATTCCGAAGGATGTGGTTTCCTTCATCGCACAGACCTGCAACGGCAGTGTGCGTGATCTCCAGGGTGCCATCAATGGTTTGCTGGCTTACAGCATCGTATATAACAGCAGCATCGATATCCGACTGGCGGAGCGTGTCATCAAGCGTGCCGTCAAGGTTGAGGAGAGCAACAAGGTGCTCACCCTCGATGAAATCGTGGAGGCGGTCTGCAATCATTATAAGGTAACGGTGGCTGCAGTCAACAGCAAGAGCCGCAAGCGTGAGTACGTGGAGGCGCGTCAGGTGGCGATGTTCATGGCTCAGAAACTCATCAAGATGCCTGCTTCCAGAGTGGGCAAACTCATTGGTAATCGCGATCATAGCACGGTTATCCACAGTTGCGCCAAAGTAGAGGAGCGACTGAAGATTGATGCCGAGTTCTTCGATGAACTCTCTAGCATCGAGAATGGATTGAGAGTGAAGAGATAATTCACATAGATAAGCACGGAACCTTGGTATAGTGGTTCTCGTTTATATAAATGAAACAAAAGGAAGTCGGACAAGTTTGTATTTGTCTTGGCTTCCTTTTTCCGTTTCTTTCAGCCTATACGCAAATTTTGCGTAAGTTTTCCGCCTTTTTTACATCTTCTATATTTCTTTTTTGTATATTTGTAGTTGGATTATGTTTTACCCAAATTACTGTAGATATGGTTATGAAGATTTCACGTATTTGCATTTGGGTCCTCATGCTGGGGACTGTCATGGTATTCTCTTCTTGTGCGAATGAGCATCCTAAGGAGCAGCTCGACGGGAATGCCATGTATGGTTCTGCGTCTGAAATCTACAACCATACCGTATCTTCTCTCTATCAGGACATAGACTTTGTAGAGCATAGCGAGGAGGAAGACTCGCTCTATGCAGTGTGGAGTCATCTCTATCAGGTGATAGGAAAGGCGAATCAGTCGCTTGATATCATCGATTACAAGTCGGATTTGCTCTCTGTGAATCAAAAAGACCAGTTTAAGGCTGAGGTGCGTGCCATCAGAGCTATGATGTATTACGAGGCGATGGTGCTTTTTGGCAGGATTCCCGTGATTCTGTCTTCTGGCGAGGCGGCCATCTATGAGGCGGCTTCAGGCATTGCCGTGGCTTCGCTTACCGATGTCAACCTCTGTGCGCAAAGCGAAAGGAGCGAGGTGTTCCGCTTTATCTTCAGTGAGTTGCAGCAGGCACTGCCTTACCTTCCGAATGAGCATAGCGCCAATGCTGGAGTGTATGAGGGAAGAATCACGCAACCGGTAATCAACTTCCTGTTGGCAAAGTTGGCTTTCAATGCTGAAATCTATACGTTTGATGATTGGACCAGAGGATATAAGAAACGTCCTAAAGGTAAGAAAATCCACTTTGTGGTTCAGACGGCCGATGGTGCTTCTCTGCTCAATGGTGGAACGGCTGGTGAGAATCGCAGCAAGGAATTGAATGCCTGGGAAACCTGTATCTTCTATTGTGATAAATTGGCCGCAGAAGGATATGGCTTGGAGGAAAATGAGATATTCAATAGTTCCACTTATGCAAGGTTGCTTCGTGAGAATGGCGGCTCCCATTTGGTAGAAACGGAGCATCTCAAGCCGCTCTTCCGTTTCTGTTATCCCGAGGTATTGTTGATGAAGGAGAAGGCAAAGGTCTGCAAGGGTGGTGATTCCAGTATTCTTTTCCCGATTCCTCAGAAATGCCTCGACCTGAATCCCAAGCTCGTGCAGAATAAGGGGTATGAAAAGAAATGAAAGTTAGGGGAGTTAAAGGAGTTAACTCCCCTAACTCCCTTATAACTGATAGAACTTCGTGAAAGCCTTCACGCAATATTCGTGATCCATCACGCTGCCGGTTTCGCGGCAACTGTGCATGGCGAGAATGGCATTACCCATGTCCACGCCCTTCAATGGAATGGAAGAGGCGAGGATATTGCCCAAAGTGCTTCCGCCAGCCACATCACTGTGGTTCACGAAACGCTGACAAGGCACGCCCGCTGCCTCACAGATATTCGCGAAGATAGCAGCAGATACCGCATCACTCGCATACTTCTGTGCCGCATTGAACTTGATAACCGGACCGCCTCCCAGCATCGGATGATTCGTTGGGTCAAACTTCTCGCTGTAGTTAGGATGCCAGGCATGCGCATTGTCCGCTGAAATCATGAAGGCACGCTCCACTGCCTGATAATACGCCTCCTCCGTTCCGCTCTGTGCAAGAGCGATGCGCTGCAGCATATAAGAGAGGAAAGGACTTCCCGCACCCTGCTTGGTCTGCGAACCCGTCTCCTCATTGTCGAAAATCGCCAGCACCTGGGTCGTATCCTGGGCATCAGCCGCCGTCAGAGCCTCTACGCCCGCCCAGCACATCGACAAATCATCGAGTCTTCCCGAAGAGATAAACTCATCGTGTACACCGAAGGTGCAGGCAGGAGTGGCATCCGCCAGATAGAGGTCGAAGTCGAGGATATCCTCCTTCTGGATATTCAGTTCGCCGGTAATCACGTTCATCAGCAGATTGCCCTTTTCCAGTTCATCATGGATGATGCCGAGGATAGGGAGCACATCCTTCTGCTTGCTCAGCTTCACGCCATCATTCACCTGACGGTTGAAGTGGATAGCGAGATTACTGATCTGCAGCAGAGGTCGCTGGATATGGAGCAGGAGCGTCTTCGGATGCATCGCATCCTTGTCCTTTACGATCACTCTACCCGCCAGAGTGAGTGGACGGTCGAACCAGGTTGACATAATCGGACCGCCATACACCTCGGTATTCAGTTTCACGATACCGCCCTCGCAAGTCATCTCAGCGTTAGGCTTGATGCGGAAGGTAGGGGAGTCGCAGTGCGCGCAGATCATGTGGAAGCCGGCATCCGCCAGTGTTTTCTTTCCGATTTGGAAAGCATAGATAGAAGAGTCGTTCTTGGTAACGAAGAACTTGTCACCAGCCACAACCTTGCCCAGCGGCTCCTGAGGGTTCAATCGTCTGAACCCATTTTTCTCCAATTCCTCGGAGATATTCTTCACAGCCAGGAAGTTCACTGGCGAAGCGTCTAAAAAGGATAATAATCTTTTGATCATAATCTATATCTTATATATTAATTATGCTGCAAAGATAATGCAAAATTTTCATTTAATCTCATATTTCTACCTGTTTTTTCCATAATAGTTAAATATCTACAAGAATCCCC
>JAIINY010000115.1:0-8683 GCA_022741625.1 Prevotella sp.
GATGAAACTCACGATGTAGGCGATGGTGTTGGCTGTGGTAGCCAGACTGTGATCACCCATTTGTGGAATGAAATGGTTCAGCACCGGCATCATAGCCAGATAGATGACATATTGCAACACCGTAGCCAGTCCGCCTACTATGCCGAATCTGATGACTTCGCCCAGCTTTTCCCGTCTGGCATCATCCATATTATTAATCTTGTTCTTGATATTCATCGTTTTATCTTTTACGGCGTGCAAAAATACGCCTTTTTCCTGTTTCTAGCAAATATTCTTTCTACAAAATATTAATCTGCCTGGATTTATCTTAATAGTTTCCCTTTTCCGAAGAGATATGCCAGTTTTGTCTTCTCCATCATCTTGGCAATGAGCAGACTGCCTGTAATAGCAAGGAGGATAGTGACGGCAGCAAACGAGATTTCGCTCGGATCCCAGCTGAAAAGGGGATGATAGAACTTCGCAGCCATCGTAAAGATGGGGTGGAAGAGATAGATGGGCAGCGTATTGCGTCCTATATATAATAAGGTGTCCTTGATTCTGTTGGTTACCTTTGCTGTTTTTTCTATCATGGGACTGAGATCCTTGAAGCGTTCGGGAGCATCGAGCAGGTGTTGCATGAACAGCAGGGTGCTGATGCAGCACCAGCAGGAGAATACAATAGCCAGACTTCCCCAGTCGTACCAGTCATCGCGGTAGAGCAGATAAATCCATAGGAAGACGGCAAAGAACTCGTGGCGGAACAGCCTGCTCCATTCCGTTTTGCTCTGTCGGATGACCACGCCGATGAAGTAATAGGCAGCTGCACTTGCCGATAGGGCTGGAGTTTCTGATATCAGGAGCAGCGTAAGTGCGAAGACGAAAAGACTGGCATAGGTATCTCTTTTCGTATAATTCCTGCGTAAATCATTCCAATTCCTTCCGCTGAAGCAGAAGTAATAGAGTGCTCCGCAGATAATCATGGTCTGGATAAACCAATAGGGACCGATGGAAGTGATGAAAATCTTCTCGCCTATCTGGGAGAGGGAGAGCTCTGTGATGCCATCTCTCACCGGCATATAATAGGAGAGCACCGAGAATCCTGTCACCATGATGACATAGGGTAGGGCGAGGCATTTCAGATAGTTTCCCATCTGCCTGCCGGTCTTCTCGATGTTCACGAGATAGCCCGTGATGATGAGGAAGGTAGGCATCATAAAGGATAGGATGCCTGCCTTGAGATGAGGATATGCGTTGCCGAAGCTCACGATATGAATCAATATCATGAGGATAATGAGGATGGCTCGAATGAAATCGAGATCGGTATTTCTTTTCATCTGATTCCTTTTGATTTATATGTATCTATATCCTTGATTTATCTTTCTGGAAGACTTCTTCCGGGAGTGATTATTCTCCGAAAGGCTTATTCCCTGGATGGTTTATTCTCTGAAAGGCTTGTAGTGCCCCTTGTCGGCGAAGACAAGCATCTCCTTGTCGCCACGGCTGTCGCCGAAGGCTTCTATCTCATAGAGAGAGCGGTCGGGAAAAGTTCTGTCTCCGGTATCTGCTGTTCGGGATGCAGAAAGAGCTTCCGTGATTCGGCATACTTTCTCTGCTCCATAGCAGTTGTTGCTTTTGAAGCGTCCCGTCAGCTTGCCGTCTTCTACTTCTATCTGGGTGCCGAGAACCTGAACGCCTTTCAGATTGCGGATATCAAAGAAGGGGCGCACCCAGTTGTCGATGCTGGCACTTACGATGAAGACCTGAGCTCCAGCTACCAATGCTTCATGTACCAGGGTGATGCCCTTAGGACGGAGCAGATGCTGGTTTTCTTCTGCAAACCCACGGCAGAGAGCATCAAATTTTTCGATGCGCATGCTGGCGAAGAGGTGGGCGAAGATCTGCTGCTTCGCCTTCCAGTTGGGATACAGGTGCAGTTTCATCATTACCAGCAGTGGACTGTACATCAGAAAAACCATCAGAAAGCGGCCTCTGCCTTTGGCATACTTGATGAATTCGAGCAAAGTATCACTCGTAGTGAGTGTTCCATCGAAATCAAAGCAATATATTTTCTTCTTCATTTCTTCTTCTGTGTTTAAGTTGTTCTCTTTAATAACGATATCATCTTAATAAAGTTATCCTCTTATTAATAACGATATCCTCTCCTTATTCTATGTAGATAAGGAAGAGGAAGGAGAGTAACCAGGCGAGAACGATAAACTGGGTGATTCGGTCTCGCAGAATAATCTTCGTAGGGTCGCCACTTTTCTGGTCAACCACTGCAATCTGGATGTATCTCAGCAAACCTACCAATACAAATACGCTGGTAAGATAGAGGTATTCGGTATGGAAATTCTCTATTACTTCTGGGCTCACCGTGTACATGATGTAGCAAACCAGGGTAACTGATGCCGTGATGGTGATAGCCTGATTGATGAAGGTGAGGTTATATCGGCTCGTATTCTTGCGTGGTGCCTCGCCTGTCTTTTCCATTCGCAGCACGTCATCGCGGCGCTTGGCAAAACTCATGAAGAGGGTGATGAGGAAGGTCATCAGCACTATCCATTTACTGAGTATGATGTGCGTGGCGACGCCACCCGCCAGCAAGCGGAGCACAAATCCGAATGCCACAATGCACACGTCAATGATGGCATACTGCTTGAGCTTGGCGCAATAGCAGAGGTTCATGACCCAATAGAAGGCGATGATTCCCATCGTCTCCCACGAATCGAGCAGACTGCATACTCCCATCGAGAGGATGAGCATCAGAAACATCAAAGCGTAGGCCTGCCTGATGCTTACGGCTCCTGATGCGATAGGGCGGTGACACTTCACCGAGTGGCGGCGGTCTGCCTCCACATCATGGATATCGTTGAAGCAATAGATGCTCGATGCGGCAAAGCTGTAGGCAAAGAAAGCAATCAGACCCGCCAGCAGGGCATCTGTATGAAACAGGGCACCACCAAAGAAGAGGGGCACGAAGATAAACATATTCTTGATCCACTGCTTCGGGCGGATCAGGTGCATCAAGGCAGCGAAGCCCCGGCTATCTTTTATTTCATTCTCGTTCATAAAAACTTCTTTTATTTAATCTAAGATGATTCTTTTTATTTAATAATCTGAGATAATTCCTTGGAAATCCATTCTGCAATCTTGCTCAATATCCAGGAGAGTGGCAGGGTGATGGCGATGCAGAGGATGAAGGTAGGCCAGTATCCCAAGTGATGAGGCTCGATATAATGGAGCACGAAGTGGATGTGGATGAGATAGCATTCCAGACTCAATGCTCCTACCAGCATAAAGCTGCGGTTAAACCATCCTGGGGTACGACGGAAGATGCGGTTCAGGAGCAGGATGCTCGTGATGGTGAGCGGGATGTAGAGCATGCGCTCCAGGAAGAGCGGAAACATACCGTGTTTCTCCTGTTCCAGGAAGATGCTTGCGAATAGCGTCATCAGGAACATCAGCCATATCATCCAGATGCTGGCACCATCAAGTGTCTGCTTCTGGCGAACCATCTCACCCATATTGATGCCGATGAAGAAGATAGGTACTCGGCTCCAGAAGATTTCCAGATGGCCTACAGCCTGATGAATCGGTGTGACGTATTGCACCAGGATGCACCACATGATCATCACCACCGGCAGCCATTTGTAGATGGGATGGCGCTTGATGAGTTCCATATAGGCAGGGGCGAAGAGATAGAGCATCATGGTGGCTGGGATGTACCAGAAGGTAAGCTCGTCGTATCGCCAGAAATTCCAGTTGATGGTAATCTCGCCTATCAGGTTGATCCACGCCTCGAGGTCTCCTCCCCGGAATCGGGGAATGTAGTAGAGACAGGCGATGATGAGCCACGCCGGGTAGATACGCAGGTAACGGCGGATGAAGAAATGCTTGGCAGAAGGATTCTTCATCCAGGAAAACCACAGGCCGATGCCGCTGAGAAACAGAAACATATCTACTCCTACATTGCCCATGCGGCGCAATCCGAAGAAAGCGTTCTCTCTAGGCAGTGCTACATGAAAGAGAATGATGAAGAGCATGGCGGCTCCCATCAATTCACCGCGATATCTGCTGATATTCGCCAGTTCTATATCTTTTATCTTCATGATTTTCTTTTAATATTTCGGGTTTGGAATCTTCTTCATCAGTTGGGTGAAGAGCCAAGCCAGGCAGATGCTCGATATGATGTAGAGGAGCAGGCCGGCATAGATGTCTCCATGACGGCTGATGGGGATGAATATCTTGCGGGTGATAGGATGGGTGACGAAGAGAGCGGCTGAGATGACGCCCATCCATTCCAGAACCTTGTAGATGCCCGACAGCCAACTTACCTCCTGCAACAAATCGGCTACAAGCACACAGAGCAGACAGATGAAGAATGGCACGAAGGTCCATCCAATCATATTGAGACTCAGACTGTAGATCAGCGAGAGGCAGAATACGCAGCCGAAGATATTGGTTACTGGAGAATGGAAAGTTATCAGAATCTTCTCGCCATAGCGGGCATAGAGAATGCCCAGACCGAATGGCAGCATACCGCCCATGAAATTATAGCGGTAGCGGTTCATCGCCTCGCTCTCGGGATTGTCAAAGCCCAGCAGCAGCTGGATGCCGATGCTGAGAAGCATCAATCCTGCCGTCCATCCCCAATGGCGGCGATAGAGCAGCAGTCGATATACGATGTAAAGCTGCAGCATCAGACCGAAAAACCAGTAAGGTCCTGGCCAGATGATGTTGTCGGGGTTTGGCAATACATTGTTAAACATACCCAGCATCGATACGATGCCCAGCACTTCGTAATGGCGTGGACCCGGAGTGATGTAGTCTATCATCGTGAAAGCGATGAAACCCACGATCATCATCTTGAAGAGCTTCAGATAGTGATAGCGGATGAAGCGCAGAGGCTCGCGCCAGCTGATACTCCAGGATTGCTTCCTGCCCGAAATGTTGTACATCTGAGCCTGCTGGTCGGCAGAAAGATGAGGCTTGGCTTCATACTTCATCACCAGTCCGTATGCACTCAGGAAGAGGAATACGGGCACTCCGTAATGACCGAAGAACGACAGCAGATGGACAGGCAGGTTGATGTCGGGATTCGCCATCACCTGCAGCAGCCAGTCGGCGTTGTGATGGAAGAACTGATATTCATTCTCCTTGACAATCGGACCTAGCCAATGGCAATAGTTATGTAGGAAGATGCCGATGATGGCAAGTCCTCTCAATGCATTGCATGCACTTCTGGAAAGTATGTTCTGATTCATTTCCTGACTCCTTTCTTTGTTTGTTTCTTACCTTGTTTCTTATCTTTTTTCTTGTCTTGCTTCTTTTCTTCCTGCTTAGCCTGCGTCTTGAGATATTCATCCCGCAGCTTGTCGTAGTCGGCAGAGTTCTTCAGGATGCGGGGGCGCATCTCGTTGTATTTCGGACTCAGGATATTGTTCTCCTCCTTGTAGGTTGGAGTCTCTATGCCGGCAAGATACAGCAGCAGGTGCGGCAATGCATCCGTCATCATCCGCTTGTCCTTGGCGGCACGTATCTGCCGGTAGATGGTGCGGTGTTTCTGGATGTATTTCTTTGAGCAGTAGATCCAGAAAGGAATCTCAAACTCATAGTGTGCCAGCTTCCAGTCGATGTTGGCGGAGTGGTTGCGGCAGATGAAGCCACGGTTTTCCTCGTAGCACTCCTCGCCATGGTCGGGCACATAGATGATGATGGCATCTTCCTTCTGGAATCGCTTCACGATCTCTGCCACGATGGAGTCGTTGTAGAGGGTGGCGTTGTCGTAATGACTCAATACCTTGCGCTGGGCATCGGTCAGCTCTGGGCGCTTGTCTTCGTAGCTGCTTGCCCAGAACTTAGCCTGGCTCTGGCGATAGCGCAGCTTGTAGTTCACGTGCTGGCCCATCAGATGGAAAATGGTAAGATTATGGTCGGTCTTGTATTGTTTCAGACTGTCATCATAATCTTTCAGCAGTCCATCGTCCAGCGCATGCAGCTCGGTATTTCTGTGGTCGAACTGCAGCTTGCTCAGTTCCGGATTGTTCAGGAAGAAGCCGCCGCTGAAGTCATATACCGCCTCCTTAGCCTGAGGCAGGAACTCATTGGTGATGAAGGTTACGTTGTAGCCGGCCTTGCGGAATATCTCCGGGAAGAGCGGATAGTCGCACCATTCTCCCTTGTCGCCTACTACATAGGTAGAAAGCATGTGCTTGAATACGAAGCTGGTGAGGTTCCAGCAGGTCACGACATCTGTAAACTTGGTGAGTTTCTTCGATTTCTCCAGCGCCGATTGGTTTGGGGTAGTTTTCATGAAGTAGCCATATTGCTGTGAATGATGGCGACCGTAACTTTCGC
Organism: Prevotella sp.; assembly: GCA_022741625.1. GTDB lineage: Bacteria > Bacteroidota > Bacteroidia > Bacteroidales > Bacteroidaceae > Prevotella. Next base: position 6,337 of record JAIINY010000115.1, read on the forward strand.
CGATGATCAGCACGATGTTTGGCGAGCGGAAGCTGCAGCTATCTACCTTCACCTCGTGGGCAGCATGAATCAGTTGGGTAATCTGATGCGCTGCCAGCTGGTTGGCATAGATGCTGAAGTGGAGGCGGTAGATTGGCAGATAGAGTACGGCATGATCTTTCTCTGTAAGGGTGTGTTCTACCTCTCCGATGGTTCTTCCCGACATCAGCTTGTGGTAAGCCTCCTTGTTGTGCCAGGAGGTGCAGATGGAAGTGATGAGGATAGCCAGGCAGAGGATACCGAAGGTGGCTGGCATGGCTGCCGTCATTCGCGGAATAGCCATCAGTCGTTTCTTGAGCGATGCCAATTCGAGTACGGTAACGAGGAAGACGTAGATTTTGATGAGCCGTTTCCGGAAGATGACGATGAGTATCTGCAGGAGCGCCAGGAGCAGAATCCAGCCCACACTGCTGAAGAGCACTTCGGCAGAGATGAGGGCAGAGAGGAAGCTGCTTGCCTCGGAACTGTTGGTTTCTCCCACCAGCATCAGCATAGAAGGATTGAGTGTAGAACCGAAATTCACGAAGCAGTAGGTATCGGCGGCTGCCGTGACATATAATATAATGTATAATATGGCACGCAGTCCCCTGCGCACCTTCTTCGGGAATACGGCGAGGATGGCGCTCACGATGTAGAGGTCCAGAAACAGCTCCAGGAACATGTTCTCGTAGAGCGTTCCGTTCTTTGGAATCGTGATGAGTGAACTTACCATGCCCAGGATGTACATGGACACAAAGAAGTTGGCATTGCGCCTGATAGGGGCTGATGCCAGACTAAGACAGTTCTTGATGATTTCTTTCCAACTCATAGCTTTCTATTGATGATGTTTGCTATTTTTAGAGAATTGATGTTTTGGCACTCTTTTAGACTAAGAGCGCCTGATAGTTTTTGATGGCGAGGTTCTCGATGCATTCGGGAACCATACCTTCGATGCTTTTTCCAGCCTTGATGCATTCGCGTATCTCCGTGCTGCTGATGTTGAGCAACGGGGTTTCTACGATGGTCACGCCGGCAGGCACTTCGCCTATGCAGGAGCCTTGGCGGGGATAGACCACGATAGAGTAGTGGGCAAGGATATCGTCGTGATGATACCACTTGTCGAATGCTGCCCAGTTGTCGCCGCCTATTAATAATGTAAACTCACATTCTGGATAATCCTTGCTGATGGCCTGCAGAGTGTGCCAGGTATAGGAAGGCTTGGGCAGGCGGAACTCATAGTCGCATGCCTTCAGCTGGGGTTCATTCTCCAGGGCCTTTTCTACCATCTCCAGGCGCAGGTGGTCATCGAGCAGGTCGGTAGCAGCTTTCTTGAATGGGTTCATGGGGGAGACCATGAACCACACTTCATCCAGCCCCGCCTTCTCGCAGAGGCTTTTCGCCAATGCGATGTGCCCGGTATGGATGGGGTTGAAGCTGCCTCCAAAGATTCCTACCTTTTTCATTTCTATTATTCGCTCAAAAAGTCTTTTACTAGCTGATAAACCTCCTGCTGAGCTTTTCCCAGATCATCGTTTACGACTACGTGGTCGAACTGAGGGGCGAAGGTCAACTCGTAGCTAGCCTTGGCAAGGCGCTGCTCGATTACCTCAGGGGCATCTGTGTTGCGGCCTACCAGACGGCGGCGCAGTTCCTCTACCGAAGGAGGTTGCACGAAGATGCTCAGGGCACGTTCGCCATAGAACTTCTTGATATTGACGCCACCCTTTACATCTACATCGAAAATCACAGACTCGCCCTTGGCAAGCTGGTTTTCTACCTGCGACTTCAAGGTGCCGTAGAATCTATCCTGGTAAACTTCCTCATACTCCAGGAACTCATCAGCCTCAATCTTGGACTTGAATTCCTCTGGAGACAGGAAGAAATACTCTACTCCATTCTGCTCTGTGCCGCGAGGGGCACGAGAGGTACAACTGATAGAGAAAGCCAACTTCAACTCTGGGTGCTCTTTCATCAACCAGTTGACGATGGTACTCTTGCCGCTGCCCGATGGGGCGCTGAAAATCAACAAACCGTTCTTCATTTTACTTTGAATATTGAACTTTGAATATTGAACTTTGAGATTTGAACTTTATTCTTCACTCTTCACTCTTCGTTCTTCACTTTTTTAAAGTGCATTCAGCACTTGTTCCTTAATCTGTTCCAACTCATCCTTCATCTTCACCACGATGTTCTGCATTTCAGCCTGATTGCTCTTTGAACCGGTGGTGTTGATTTCGCGACCCATTTCCTGGGCGATGAATCCGAGCTTCTTGCCCACACCATGACCATTCTCATTCATGGTCTCGCGGAAATACTTCAGGTGGTTGGC
>JAIINY010000486.1:0-1131 GCA_022741625.1 Prevotella sp.
CGTCCTTTGTTGGTTATCGCTGAGGATGTTGATTCTGAGGCTTTGACAACATTGGTTGTTAACCGTTTGCGTGGCGGTTTGAAGATCTGTGCTGTAAAGGCTCCAGGTTTCGGCGACCGTCGCAAGGCTATGTTGGAGGATATCGCTGTATTGACTGGCGGTGTTGTTATCTCTGAGGAGAAGGGCTTGAAGTTGGAGCAGGCAACATTGGAAATGTTGGGTTCTGCTGACAAGGTTACTGTTACCAAGGACAATACAACTATCGTAAACGGTCATGGCGAGAAGGCTAACATCCAGGATCGCGTTGCTCAGATTAAGAACGAGATTGAGAACACCAAGTCTTCATACGATAAGGAGAAGCTTCAGGAGCGTTTGGCTAAGCTCGCTGGTGGTGTGGCTGTTCTCTACGTAGGTGCTAACTCTGAGGTAGAGATGAAGGAGAAGAAGGATCGTGTTGACGATGCTCTCTGCGCTACCCGTGCAGCTATCGAGGAAGGTATCGTTGCTGGTGGTGGTACTACTTATATCCGTGCTCTCGAGACTTTGAAGGATATGAAAGGTGACAACGCTGATGAGACAACAGGTATCCGCATCGTAGAGCGTGCTATCGAGGAGCCTCTCCGTCAGATTGTAGCTAACGCTGGTGGCGAGGGTTCTGTAGTTGTTAACAAGGTTCGCGAGGGCGAGGGTGACTTCGGTTACAATGCCCGCAAGGATGTTTACGAGGATATGCGTCAGGCTGGTATCGTAGATCCTGCTAAGGTTGAGCGTGTTGCTTTGGAGAATGCAGCTTCTATCGCTGGTCTGTTCCTGACAACAGAGTGCGTATTGGTTGATAAACCAGAGCCAGCTCCAGCTGCACCTGCTGCAGCTCCAGGTATGGGCGGTATGATGTAATAGGGTGCAATTTTGCAACCTAAATATAACAAATAGGGGTGATTCTCAGTGAATTATCCCTATTTTTTTGTTTTTTTAGCAATTGATATGCAAAAAATCGCAAAATTGTTTGGTGCTAATACGCTTTTTTTGTACCTTTGCAAGCGAAAAGAAAAGGTTATACCGACCGTGAGGTCGATGAAGATATTTTTTTGATTTGTTTTAGTAGATTAGTTTTTAAGTAGTTTGTTTTTG
>JAIINY010000487.1:0-1123 GCA_022741625.1 Prevotella sp.
CGGGTCAACGCCATACGGAAACCAGTCAGGTGGGTACCACCCTCGATGGTGTTGATGTTGTTGACGTATGAGTGGATGTTTTCTGAGTAATCTGTATTGTACATCACGGCAATCTCGATAGGAATACCCTGCTTCTCTGTCTTCAGGTAGATGACGTCATCGAAGAGGTGGGTGCGATGGCGATCCACGTAGCGAACGAATTCCTTCAAACCATCCTTCGCATGGAAAACCTGCTCCTTGGTCTTTCCGTCCTCGTCTGGGCGCAGATCTCTCAAGGTAATCTTGATACCCGCATTGAGGAATGCCAACTCGCGCATACGGTTGGCGATGATGTCCCACTTATAGACTGTGTGGGTAAAGATTGTTGGGTCTGGCCAGAACTGCTGGCGTGTACCGCGCTTGTTGGTCTCGCCTACCACTTTTACTGGATAGAGAGGCTTGCCCTTTTCGTATTCCTGCTGGTAGATCTTGCCACCACGGAAGACCTGTGACAACATATGAGTAGAAAGTGCGTTTACACAACTTACACCCACACCATGCAAACCACCAGATACCTTGTAGGAACCCTTGTCGAACTTACCACCGGCATGGAGCACGGTCATTACAACTTCAAGGGCTGATTTATGGAGTTTCTCGTGCATATCCACAGGGATACCACGGCCATTGTCTTCTACAGTGATAGAGTTGTCCTCATTGATGGTAACCTCGATGTCGGTACAGTAACCAGCCATCGCCTCGTCGATAGAGTTGTCAACGGTCTCGTTTACCAAGTGGTGAAGACCCTTTTCGGAAATGTCTCCAATGTACATTGCCGGACGTTTGCGAACAGCTTCCAAGCCTTCAAGAACCTGGATGTTGCTCGCTGAGTAATTATTTGCGGTGTTTTGATTTTCTGCCATTTTTAGAATTGTCTTATTTCCGTGCAAAGATACAAAAAAAAGCTGAGAAACAGCTAGTTTTCTTTGTGAAAATTAGCGAAAAAGGAGAAAAAAGTAAGGTGGTGATGTGTTGAAGGTCGAAGGGGTATAAAAAAGAGTAAGGCTGCAACCCCTCAATGAAGGATAGCAGCCTTATTTATCTCTTTTGCTTTGACTTGGAAGTTAGGCCAACTTAGCGATGTGCT
>JAIINY010000116.1:0-8618 GCA_022741625.1 Prevotella sp.
CTGGTACATCTCGGCGAAAACCACAGGGTTCTTCAAGCCGGCATTCATCATCTCGTGAACCAATGCACGCTGGTCGCCCAGGCGGTTCTGATGATTGCTTACGCAGATAACCACCACCTCAGGATGAGCCTTCAGACAGGCGATATATTCCTCGGCAGGTGTACCAAACTGCAGGGTGAGGAATTTCACGTCTGCCTTGATGCTGGCGATGAGCGGCATCGCCATGGTAGGGAAGATAGGGTAGAGTTTGGCACCAGTCGTCTCTGGCTTGCTGTTCAGCGTCTCGTAAACATTGTAATCTACGATGTAGCTCTGGCCAGCCACAAACTGCTTAGGCATCTTGCCACCGATGTAGATATAGTCTGGAGTAGCATCCTTGTTCTCACAAGCGGTGCTCTCGCCGTTGATTCGGTTGCTGATAACCACCGGAACGTTGCTGCCGCCGATATTGCCTACAGCCACGGTTTCGCGGCGGGTAGGGCGCAGCCAGTCGAATGAAGGACAAGCTGTGGCAGGAATCATCAGATGCCCCTTCTTCTTGCCGATGTAATCTACCAGATGGCGTGCCACTGGAATCTCTGCAGCCGGTTCCTCGCTCAGGCTTACACGAACGGTATCGCCGATGCCATCAGCCAGGAGGGCACCGATACCTACGGCACTCTTGATTCTGCCATCTTCGCCTTCGCCGGCTTCGGTTACGCCGAGGTGGAGTGGGTAGTTCATGCCTTCCTTCTCCATTTCTTCTACCAGGAGGCGCATGGAGCGAACCATCACAACGGTATTGGATGACTTGATGCTGATAACCACATCGTGGAAATTCTCCTTCTTGCAGATGCGCAGGAACTCGAGACAGCTCTCTACGATGCCCTCTGGCGTATCGCCGTAGCGGTTACGGATGCGGTCGGAGAGTGAACCGTGGTTCACACCGATGCGGATGGCAGTATGATGCTCCTTGCAGATGTTGAGGAAAGGTACGAAGCGATCCTCAATCTTCTGAAGTTCGTGGGCATACTCCTCGTCGGTATATTCCTGCTTGATGAACTTGCGGGCAGGATCCACGTAGTTGCCAGGATTGACGCGCACTTTCTCACAATAGAGAGCAGCCACGTCGGCAACGTTAGGATTGAAGTGAACATCGGCTACGAGCGGAGTCTGATAGCCGTCGGCACGGATGCCGGCATTGATGTTTTTCATGTTCTCTGCCTCGCGGGAACCCTGAGTGGTGAAGCGCACCAGTTCGCCACCAGCCTTGATAATCTCCTCAGCCTGTCGCACGCAAGCCTCAGTATCATTGGTGTTGGTGGTGGTCATCGACTGGATGCGGATAGGATTATCGCCACCCAGGTCGATGGCTCCGATATGTGCCACAGAAGAGGCACGGCGGGTATAATTGAATAAATCTACCATAATATATAAGATAAGATATGCCCCAAAAGAATGGGGCATATCACATATTAGATTAATTACACTTGAAGTCGTATTTCACCTCAGCCAGGTCCTTGTTGGCCTTCTCGATTTTGGCACCGAGCCCCGCCTTCCAAGCCTCTACCTTCTGAGCCACTTCCTCGTCGGCAAGGGCAATCATCTCGGCAGCGAGGATGGCAGCGTTCTGAGCCGCATTCACACCAACAGTAGCTACAGGAATGCCAGGAGGCATCTGGATGATGCTGAGCATGGCATCAAGACCATCGAGCATACCCTTGATAGGCACACCGATAACTGGCAGTGGGGTAGATGCTGCGATAACACCAGGAAGGGCGGCAGCCATACCGGCAGCGGCGATGATTACCTTCACGCCACGCTCCTTGGCTCCCTTGGCAAATGATTCTACTGCATCCGGTGTGCGGTGTGCAGAGAGAGCATTTACCTCGAAAGGAATCTGGTTGTCGTTCAACCACTTACATGCTTTTTCCATAACAGGCAGATCGCTGGTACTGCCCATGATAATGCTTACTAATGGTTTCATTTCTTACTATATTATGTTATTAATTCTTTTTTCTATGTTCCTTGTACGGCACCGGAAGCGGATGATGTCCGGGATGACGCAGGCTTCAGATGACCAGTATGGCGCAGGCGACTCCTACGAGGAATCCCGTAACTACCTGCGAGAGCGAGTGCTGGCGCAGTATCATGCGCGCCGTTCCTACGGCTCCTGCCAGTATCAGCACGAAGCAGAGCCACCACAGCGGGTTGAAGGAGAAGGCGATGGAATAGGATACCAGTCCGCCTGCCACGCCTCCGATGGCGGCTGTATGGGTGCTGATCTTCCACCATATATTGATGAGGGCACATACCATCTGGATGGTGAGCGCCACTACCACGATGATGCTGATGACGCGGGGAGTGTTGCGGTACTCCATCCAGAAGAAGCAGGCGAAGTAGCACACGATGGAGATGATATAGGGCACGAGACGGCGCTCCTTTCTGCCCAGTTCGTGGGATGTCCATCCCTGGCAGAGCCGGTAGAGATGGATGAGCAGCGAGGGTGCCACCACGGTGAGCAGATACACCATGGCAAGCATCACCAGCTTGTAAATCATCGGCAACAATGACATGTAGCTGAAGATGAACAATGCTATCAATCCTACTATCGGCAGATAGAAGGGGGTGAAGATCATGCTCATGATTCGTGCAGTGAATATGATATTCTTCTCTTTCATTTTCTTAATCGTGCTACTGGAATATTGAATTGTTCGCGATACTTCGCTACGGTGCGTCGGGCGATAGGGAATCCTTTTTCCTTCAACGCCTTTGACAGTGCTTCATCGCTCAATGGTTTCTTCTTATCTTCGTGCGCTATGATTTCCTGAAGGGCAATCTTGATCTTACGGGTTGACAGTTCCTCGCCATCCTCGGTGGTATAGCCGTCGGTGAAGAAGAACTTGAGTGGGAAGATGCCCCATTTGGTCTGTGCATACTTCACGTTGCTCACTCGCGATATGGTGCTTATGTCCAATCCGGTTCTTTCGGCTACATCCTTGAGAATCATCGGTTTCAGGTCGGCTTCGTCTCCATCCAGGAAGAACTGTCGCTGGATGTCGATAATCGCCTTCATGGTTACGATGAGGGTATGCTGCCGCTGCTTGATTGCCTCGATGAATCCCTGTGCCTTGTCCACCTTTCCCTTGGCATAGAACAGGGCTTCTTTCTCGGCTCTGCTCATCTTGTCCTTGTGATTGCGGTATTGCTCTATCATGTCGGTGAAGGATGGAGATATGGTGAGCTCCGGAATGTGACCGCGGTTCAGGCTGAAGGTGATGGAGCCGTCGTCGTTGGTATCTACGATGAAGTCGGGGGTAATCTGCTGGATGTTTCTGCCTTCGGTTTCTCCCATCGAAGCACCTGGCTTCGGGTTCAGTTTCCTGATTTCCTGCTGCAGGGTATCAAGCTGGGTATCATTGAGTTCCAATCCTGCCTTGATCTTGTCCCAGTGCTTCTTGGTAAACTCATCGAAGTAGTCGGTGAATACCTCTTCCATGGTCTTGCGGAGTACGCCTTTCGGCATTCGCTTTACCTGAAGCAGGAGGCATTCCTGGAGGCTCCTTCCGCCTACGCCCGCAGGGTCGAAGCTCTGCAGGACATGGAGCACGTGCTCTATCTCCTTCTCGGTTACATCGATGTTGTGATAGATCATCAGCTCATCGCTGATGCTGTCGAGATCCTTGCGAAGCAGGCCGTCGTCGTCGAGCGATCCGATGAGATATTCCATCACTTCCTTTTCCTTGTCGGTGAGGTTCTGCATATCCATCTGCTCCTTCAGCTTGTCGTAGAAGGATGTGGTGTCTCCATATACCATTTCTTCGTATTCGGCTGTGTCCTGGTTGCCGTATTTGTCGGAGCTGTAATCGGGCATCTGGTCATCCTGTCCGATGCTTTCCAGAGCCTGGTCGAGCTCGTCTTTTCTCTCTTCCTTCTCCGACTGTGCCTCGTAGGCATCATCAGAATCTGTATCACTGTCGCTATTACTGCTATCTGCACCAGGTTCCAGCGGAGAATCTCCATCGTAGCTTTCACTGAGCATATCGTCTGGATTCTCACTCTCCAGTGCAGGATTATCGTCCAGTTCGGCATTGATGCTCTCCTCGAGTTCGGTGAGGGGCATCTCCAGGAGCTTCACCTGCAGCATCTGCTGGGCGGAGAGTTTTTGTAGCTGTTGCAGCTTCTGTGCCTGTGTCTGAATGAGTTTTTGAGCCATATCTTTATTCTTGAGTTGAGCTTTTGCTGTTTATATTTCTTTTTTTTCTGTTCTGCCAGCAGTGTTTTTTCTGCTTGCAGTATTCTTTTTTCTGTTCTACTTGTAGTATTCCTGCAGGTTGATGGCAAGCTGGTTCAGCTTGTCTGGGTTTCCGTTACCATATCTGTGCCAGATATCCTTGCATGCGTTAATCAGCTTGCTGTCAGGTGCTTGCTGGCGGTTGAGATAAGGGTCGCAGTATTGGTAAACGCCCATCACTTCTGCAATCAGCTTGGGTGATACCTTGATGAGTTTTCCCAGGTTGATGATTTCCGGCGTTTCAGCCACCATGGTGATGGGTGTGAGCTGGAAGTAGAGGTCGAGGATGATGATGAGCTTCACGGGGTTGAGCGATGGCTCTTCAGCGAGAGGTTCCCAATCTTTCTCGAACGACTCCTTTACTTCTACTCCTGCAAAAAAATCCTTGGCATTTCCGCATCCGTTCATGGATCGGAGAATCTTGATGTCGTGGGATAGGAGACGTGGATTATCGGCATATTTATCCCATAGCCGCTTGATGCGAGGCGTGATGCGCTGCAGCTTGAACATCTGTGCGTGCAGATATTCCGGCTGGATGTGCAGCTCCAAGCTCAAATCGACTATACCTTTCGAATATAAGGGCTTTACTCCCATCGGCTTCTTCTGGTAGAGCTGGAGTAGCAGGAGCCAATAATCGTCGTTCCAAAGAGGATGTTTTGCCATATTACCTTGTTATTTATTATCTTTTGCAAAAGTACAACTTTTCGGTGGTAATACAAAATTATTTAGTGTATATTATCATAAAAATGAGGGGATTATGCCTAAAATACCTCAAGAATGCCCGTAGGAAGGGGGCGGATTGCATATAAAAAAGTAGTGCGCAACTTCGATTCTCTCGAAATTGCGCACCTTTAATACTATATTCCCAAATTTTTCATAACTCAAAGGAGATTATCGCTTTCACAAGCTACTCTCCATTGCTGCGCCCGAAGCAGTCATTTTACTGCTCACAGGCATCATCTTGTTATCCGATACATGTCTTTTTTTACCTTAAGTTACGCTTAACCTATCGACATTATCCTGTTCTCACTGAATAAACAATCTTTTTTTCTTACCTTAAAACTAATAACCTAAACTAAACAACTAACAATCTTAAACCTAAAAACCTAATAACCTAAACAAAATTTCTTTTTGTCGTCCTTGAATAAACAATCTTTTTTATTACCTTATAACTAAAACCTATAAACAACTAACAATCTTAACCTAAAAACCTAATAACCTTTTGTCTTATTGACGATGCAAAGGTACGATGATTTTGCCATTCCACCAAATCTTTTATGGAGAAAATGCGAAAAAAGCCCGAATTTTTGATGTATGTCAACTTTGTGTGTGCGCACACAAGTGTTATGAAACAGATATTTGACCTATATCAACCATTTTACTTCCTATCGAAGAGAAAGGCTTCTTCGCTCATGAATACGGCAATGGTCTTGAGGCGGAGATAGTCTTCAGAGAGATAGATGAGTCCCTGGTTGCCCCATTTCTTTCCTGCTGAGTTGCGGCATACGTAGTATCGCTGCTCGTCTTTTAGGAAAGTGCCGATGATTTCCATCACGTGGTCGTCGGTGGTGCGCAGCTGCTCAAACTCCTCCTGGCGGGAAGTAGGGGTTACGGGGCGTTCGTTTTCCGGGATATCCACATAGTTGTCCTTGGCGTGGATAAAGCCTTCTTCCGAAATATCGCCCTCCCAGCATACCGGGTGACCGTTCTCTATTGCCTTCTGGATATGGAGCATCATCTCATCCAGCGGCAGATTGAGGTAGGAGTCGTGCTGACGGTTGTCGGGAATCTCCAGGGCGAAGTACTCGCGGTAAGGGTGATGGGTGAAGCTGGTGAGCGATACATACTCTTCCGGGTAGCATACGCTGTGGGCGAACTCAAGCGGGGTATATTCGGCACCGAGCATGTGAACCTGCTTGGCTGGCATATAGCCCATCTCCTGATTGAAGAGATTGTCGAGGTCGTTCTTCAGCTTTCCGAATCCCGACTTCTGTGAGATGGCTGCATCGCAGAGCTGCTCCACTTTCCTGCAGAGCGTCTTGTAGTTGATATCCTTTGGGTCTTCGTAGCTGTCGTAGGGTTGTGCACCATACTTATCTATATAATGTATGAGCATGGAAGCCATGCCTCGCATGCTGATGGGCTTGCTGCCTTGCGAGAGATAATACTCGATGGCTTTCTCCTGCAGCATCATTCGGGCGATGTAAGCCACGGAGAGGTTTACGGAGTCACCCTTCATGATATGTTCGCTCTCTATGGTAGCGAGCATGGCGTATGCCCAGCTGAGTTCGCTCTCGCCCTGATCCTTGACGGGAGTGGTGCTGATGAGCCTTACATGGGCGGGCAGATTGTCCTTGCCCCCATCCTGAGAGGAAGGAGAGGATGATTTGCCCTGATATCCGCAGCTTGCCAGAAGAAGTGCGGCGAGAAGGTGGAGAATGATGCTTCTATTCATATTGTAGTTGTTGTTTATACCTTATTATAATATATAAGCAGGATACTATGTATGCGATAAGACTACCATATCGCTGGCTTTAAACAATAAAAGTTCCGCTCCACACATCTGGATGGAACGAAACTTCTATCATCGTATTTATGCTTTGTTTTCCTTTTTCGCTGCCCGCTTAGAGCTGGAGGCGATGCTCCATACTCCCGCTATGATGAGCGGAAGACTCAATATCTGGCCCATATCCATAGGCAAGCCTGCCTCGAAAGCCACCTGAATCTCCTTGGTGTATTCCACGAAGAAACGGAAGGTGAAGATGAGGGTTAGGCAAAGGCCGAAATAAAGTCCACTTCCCACACTCTTAGGACCCTTCTTCTTATAGATGAAGAGGATGAGGAGGAAGATGACGAGATAGGCTATCGCCTCGTAGAGCTGGCCGGGATGACGCGGATACTGATCTTCCTTGACGAAGATGAATGCCCAAGGCACATCGGTTACCTTGCCGATGATCTCGGAGTTCATCAGGTTGCCCAGGCGGATGAAGCAGGCGGTGATGCCTGATATGATACCCATGTTGTCGAGCAATGTCCAGCCGCCCACCTTCGTCTTGCGGCAGTAGAGCCAGATGGCGATGAACAATCCCAGTACGCCTCCGTGGCTAGCCAGACCTTCATATCCCGTGAATTTCCAGCTGCCGTCTGCCATGTGATGCATCGGGATGAACATCTCTACCACGTGATCCCACTGGGTGAGGAAGTATTCCGGCTGGTAGAAGATGCAGTGTCCCAGTCGGGCACCCGCCAGGATGCCGACGAAGAGGTAGATGAAGAGCGGTTCAAACTTATCCTCGCCCAGCTTCTGCTCCTTGTAGAGGCGGTGCATCATCAGATAACCCAGCAGCAAGCCTACCATCCAGCAGGTGGCGTAGTATCTGATGGAGATAGGACCCAGGTGAGCCAGGATTGGATCCGGATCCCATACGATATAGTTAAGCAGATTTGCCATCATAATCGTTATACGTTGAAACGGAAGTGCATGATGTCGCCATCCTGTACGATGTACTCCTTGCCCTCGATGCCGAGCTTACCAGCCTCGCGTACAGCAGCTTCAGAGCCATACTTGATATAGTCATCATACTTGATAACCTCTGCACGGATGAATCCCTTCTCGAAGTCGGTGTGGATTACTCCGGCACACTGAGGAGCCTTCCAGCCCTTGTGATAGGTCCATGCCTTCACCTCCATCTCACCTGCGGTGATGAATGTTTCAAGGTTCAGCAGGGCGTATGCCTTCTTGATGAGTCGGTTTACGCCGCTCTCTTCCAGGCCGAGCTCTTCGAGGAACATCAGTTTATCCTCGTAGGTTTCGAGAGAAGCGATGTCTTCCTCAGTCTTGGCAGCGATGACCATGCACTCTGCACCCTCTTCCTTGGCGATTTCCTCTACCTTCTTGCTATACTCGTTGCCGGTCTTGGCAGAAGCTTCATCTACATTGGCTACGTAGAGTACTGGCTTGGTAGTGAGGAGGAAGAGGTCGTGAGCCACCTTCTGCTCTTCCTTGCTTTCGAAAGTAACGCTGCGGGCATTCTTTCCCTGCTCCAGTTCTGCCTTGTAAGCCTCGAGCACGGTAACCATCAGCTTGGCATCCTTGTTGCCGGCAGCAGCAGTCTTCTGCTGCTTGGCGAGCTGAGATTCGATGGTTTCCAGGTCCTTGAGCTGCAACTCTGTATCGATAACGCTCTTATCCTCCAATGGGTCAACCTTGGCGCCACCTTCGCGCACGATGTTGTCATCGTCGAAGCAGCGGATTACGTGGATGATAGCATCGCACTCACGGATATTTCCCAAGAATTTATTACCAAGACCTTCGCCCTTGCTGGCACCCTTTACGAGACCTGCG
>JAIINY010000488.1:0-1121 GCA_022741625.1 Prevotella sp.
GCCGTATATTGCAGCACCTTTCCGTTAGCAAGCGAGGCAGCTACCAAAGCGGACACGTTGAATGTCTTTCGGCTCTTCGCCTTGCCTGTGGAGGCACTGAAGTTGCCAAGCGTGGCTATGGTCGAGTTGTCCACCCATATTATCTGTGGCGGTGTCTGGTAGGTCTCATCCGCATGGATAAGCGATGCTTTCAGTAGCTTTTCCAACAAATCTGTATTGTCTGTTGCGCCCTCAAAGAGGTTCATGTCGTTCATTTCTTCCATCGTCATCTGTTCTTCAAGGGTTTGTTCATCACATAGCGTATGGCATCCTGCTCATACACCTCTTTTGTTTTCACAGGGTGCTTCTTGATCCATTCCACCAGTTCTTCCTTGCTGAAATAGATGGTCTTGCCGTTTGGCTTGTAATGGGGAATGGCAAAGGTACGTGTCAGTTTGTAAAGCTGACTCTTTGAAGCGTCAAGGAATACGCTTGCCTCGTCAAGGGTGAGCACGTCTTTTCCTGCAAAGAGCCATTTCTCCAAGCACTTGATGCGGTTCAACACATCCTCCACTGGTCCAAGCAGCTTGAATGCTTCTTCCATTTGTTGAATGCGCTCGGCAAGTCTCATTGGTGTCATATCTGCCAGTTCTTGTTCTGTCAACTCGTGTTTATCCACGTCTATCGTTGGCGGTAGGATAGTGCCATCCTTTGGTGGATTGTTTGCCTGATTTGTTGTCTGTCCAATCATTGTCGTAATTTTATTTATCGTTACACATAACGAGGTCGCCCTCCATAACCAGGTTTCTGATTACGGAGGGCAAAGGTAAGGGCATTTCTGCCCAATCGGATGGAAGTGCGCTTGACTGTCAACCGACTATCAAGCCAACTGTCAAGGTTATCATCTGTCAGATGGTGTCCTTGCTGTCATTTTTACCGCAATCTGCTATTTCTTGCACTTTCTTGCGGATAGCCTCATAGATGCTGGCATTGGTACTTTTGGCATCACTTGTTGCTGAAGACAGCTTGGTTGTCGTAAGTGGCTTGTCTGTTGATGAAGACATGATGAGTTTATGCTTGGCAATAACCGACTGCCACTGCTTGCAGATTAAGTTCTTGCTGCAGAGCATGTCAAAGAAGAA